>CAXTIY010000028.1:0-13683 GCA_964244215.1 uncultured bacterium | reverse complement strand
TCGCCCTAAGCGGCCCGCGAGGCCATGTCTTGCGGGACGAGCTCGAGCCAGCAGGCAAGATGTACCCTTTGCGATGCTCTTCGCGAAGGCGGCCACAATCTCGCCTGAGATCATCTTCAACGCCGCAGGCAAATCGACGGCTTCTTTGTTCGACACTTAAAACTTTTATCGTCCCGAAACCGACCCCTTTCAGGACAGCTAAACGATTCTATCGATCACGTTATCACCCGCCATTCCCGGCCAAGAATCGCGCGCGATACGAGCTCGGGTCGATGCCAAATAATCGTTCGAATGATCTGCGAAACGAATCCCCGCTTTCGTATCCAACCGCTTGCGCGATCGACTCGACGGTGCCGCAGTTTTCGAGCCTTCGTCGGCCCTCATCGAGCCGTAAACGCTCAACATAGCGCGCAGGGCTGGCGCCGAACGTCGCTTCGAAACGTCTGCGAAATTGACGCTCGCTTAGGCCAACGCGTTCTGCGAGACGTTCCGCTCCGAGGTCGCTGTTTGGAATGGCTAAGAGCCAATGTCCTAAATCGGAGAACTCGTTAGTCGCAAGCGTTTGAAATTGCAACGGCTCGGAGTATTGCAGTTGTCCACCACTCCTTTTCAAATAAACGACGAGTTCACGAGCGACAGTTAGTGCTATCGCTGAACCGTGATCTTCTTCAATGAGTGAGAGCGCAAGATCAATGCCTGCCGTGACCCCGGCCGACGTGACGTACGGGCCGTCCCGTATGAAGATTGCGTCCGGATCGAAGCTCACGTGTGGGTGCAGTCGCGCAATATCGGTAGCGAAGCGCCAGTGCGTCGTCGCCCGGCGTCCGTCGATCAAGCCGCTTGCCGCAAGCGCATAAACTCCTGTGCATACCGAGATCACACGGCGGGTTTCGGGAGCGCGTTCGCGCAGCCACGCCGCAACTTCGCTGCACACGACCGGGAGCCGCAATCCGGATCCGCCGGGGATGACGACCGTGTCGAGTGGCGGGGCGTCGCTCAATAGGACGTCGGCTTGCATCGTGATCCCTGATTCCGCCGAAAACGTCTTACCTGTTGCTCCAAGTATAATTGTCGCATATGGCACCGTCTCCGCCGCCAGCAAAGTATTCGCGGCCGCAAAGGCGTCCATCGGCCCGATGAGGTCGAGCGCGGTCACGCCAGCGAATGCGACAAACCCAACCGTGCGAGAGGAATTCAACGTATGGGTCCTCACCGGTCAAGCATCATCGTTCTTGCAGCGTATTGAATTGAAACGTTACACGCGCACCCGCGAAGTTCGGAACACCGATACTGCCGGCTTCTGACCACGAGAACATCCTGTCGGTGCGCCGCATCAGAGGGCATATCAGGGAGATCGCGCATACCGAGGGCGAGCGATGAGCGCGGACGTGACGAAACGAGACCATGCCGCCGACGGAGGTCCCCACCACTGCGTCTTCTGTGTCGTTTTGTCCCGATACGCCCGAGTTGACGATCTTGCGACGGTACAAGATAGATTTTACGTTGTTCACGGTATCGACGGCGAAAGATCCCGACGTCCCAAGTTTCTCGTCGGTAAGGTAAGCGCGCTGCGCGAGATATTTTCGGTCATCGCAATGGCTGCTTCGGTACAATTGAGCGAATGCACGCGTCGCGCCGCATCATACGCCAGCGACCGCCCACCTCGAGTCCTTCGTCGGCAAGGGATCCGTCGTAATCGGCATCCCACCGGAACCTACCCGATTTGAGATCATCGACTTCCTGATAGCGGCCGGAGAGGCCGAACCGCGTAGCTTGCCCCGTGAGTCTCAATGCCGCCAAAAGCGGGCCAAAGCTGCGCTACGGTACGTGGCGCTCAAGGCTGGTAAGAATCGCTCGCCGATTTCACTCAATGTGCTGTAGACGGCTGCGAGTGCAGCATTGAGAGCGCGATGGCCACCGCTAGTACCATATTGAGCAAATGCACGCCTAATGATATCGCGCGGCGGCTTTCGGCCGCCAGGTCGACCGTCCGACAAATTCGGACACTCCTAGTAATAGATCCCGAAAACGACCCGTTTCGAGACGTCACAGGAAGCGCTTGACGACGCGCTTCACCGGAGATGGACGCCCGTTATGTTAAAGTCTAAAAGTGGAATCACGGAATGCCAGCTGCTCGTTTGGCCACCTTAGCGTCCTTTGCTCAGGGAACCGACCCAAATTTCCTTGGCTACGTTGAGGACAGCATGACAAAACCGGATTCTTCCAAAACGCCCGCCATCCGTTCATTCAAAATCGATGTCGCCGAGAGTAGACTCGAAATGATCCAAGACCGCGTTCGCGCGTTTCGTTGGGATGCTTGGAGCGAGCCCGCGGATGCGGACGACTGGCGGTACGGACCTCCGGCCACGTTTATGCGTGGACTATGCGAACATTGGGTGGAGCGTTACGATTGGCGCCGACACGAGCACGCAATGAACGCGCGGCCGCACTTTATCACGACTATCGACGACGCCGATGTCCACTTCATTCACGAAAAGGGGTCGGGTACGAACCCGGCACCCTTGTTAATCGCGCATGGTTGGCCTTACTCGTTCCACTCCTACGCTGGATTAATTGATCGGCTCGCACATCCGGAGAGATATGGAGCGAGTGTCGAGGAGGCGTTCAGCGTGGTCGTCCCGTCCTATCCGGGCTACGATTTCTCGAGCCGCCCGAGTCAACCGATGGGACCTCGCGCAATAGCCTTCCTGTTCGACAAGCTGATGGCAAGGCTCGAATACAATCGCTACATCGCGCATGGCGGAGATTGGGGGGCGCACATCACCAGTCTGTTGGGCTTCCATCTCCCCCATCGAGTGTTCGGTATCCACTCCACAGCCTTAGCTATCCGCGAAGCGGGGGCTGAGCAGCTCTCGGGTGAGGTGCCGAGCGATGCCACTGAGGAGCAGCGAGCTTTCGTAGCATCCGAGTGCGCGATCAGGCGGCAAGAAGGAGCTTATTCGCAGCTGCACGCGACCAAGCCGGTGAAGCTCGGCTACGCGATGATGGATAGTCCTGTTGGTACGGCGGCGTGGATTGTCGAAGCGTTCCACGCTTGGTCCGACCGGAGGGAACGCACATTCGACGAGCTCTTCACGCCTGACCAACTGCTAACCGAGGTCATGCTCTATCTTGTGACCGATGCCTTCCCGACCTCGACATGGATCTATGGCGCGAAGCGGCAGGAAGAGATGACGCTTTCGCCCGGCCGAAGAGTAACGGTGCCGACAGGACTGGCTGCGTTTCCTGATCCTGTTTTTCCAATGCCGCCTCGTCAGATCGCGCAACGATCTCACGACGTCGTGCAGTATACTGAAATGGCCTTTGGTGGACACTTCCCATTCTACGAAGCTCCTGATCTCCTTATTAACGACCTTCGCAAGTTCCGCAAACGCGTGGCTTTAACGACATCATCGGATTCACACTTAGCAGTTTAATTCCGAGCGCCGTTTCCAACTTCAACGCTGCGTATTGAGGCTACCCCGACGAATTGTCGTGACTGCGTCACATACGCAGCCGCTGCAACGCTGCAGGTTTCCGCCACAGAGCGTTGACCGCTAACGAGCACGCGCAGGTTGGCGCAGTTCAGTCCTCGTGTTCTAAACCAACCGAGGCGGCTGCGAAATTCCACCACGCAGACGCGAAACGGAGCGATCATGAAACAAGTCACGTCAGGTGTTCTTGCAATCACCTACCTCGAGTCCGGGCCGTCGAATGGCCTACCGGTAGCGCTGCTGCATGGATTTCCGTATGACGTGCACTCGTATGATGTTGCGACCGAGCGGCTGACCGCGAAAGGGCATCGTGTCATTGTGCCCTACCTCCGTGAGTATGGGCCAACACGTTTCCTGCGCAAAGATACGCCTTGTGGGTCAGCAGGCGGCACTCGGTTCCGATTTGCTAGCGCTTCTCGACGCCCTTGGCATCCAACCTGCGACACTTGCCGGCTACGATTACGGCGGCCGCGCAGCTTGCGTAGTTGCTGCGCTGTGGCCCGAACGAGTGAGCGGACTTGTCAGCTGCGAAACCGGGTACGACCTCCAAATCTCGGCGGAAGCACTGAAGCCAATCGAGCCCGAAAATGAGCGGCTCCACTGGTACTGGTTCTATTTTAATTCAGAGGGACAAGCGGCGCTCGCACAGGACCGTAACACGTTTTATCGCTATCTGTGGAGACAAGTTTTCTCCAACTTGGCGCTTTGATGATGCGACGTATGCGCGGACTGCTTCCTCGTTTGACGACCCAGATTTTGTTGATGTCATCCTGCACTCCTATCGCTATCGCATTGGTGCCGTCGCTGGTGATGAAGGGCTAAAAAGCCTTGAAGAGCGATTCTCAGCTCAACCTAAGATCGCTGCGCCCACAATCGTGCTCGAAGGCGCAGATGACGGAGTCACTCCACCAGCATCACCCGAGAAGGTTAGGCCACACTTTTCCGATCTTCGCCGCCTGGCAACGTTGAAGAATCTAGGCCATAATTTGCCGCAGGAAGCACCAGACGAATTCGTGAGTGCGATTCTTGAGCTTGGGAACCGGGCATGATCCTTCCGCCGTCGACCAACATCTCGCTCCGAACAACTCTTACGCGATCAAGCGCTGAAGCGGATGCGCAATTGTTAAGGACGACACCCTCTAATTAGTCACCCGGAGATCCCGAAACCGACCCCTTGTCAGACGAGCCGTTTTAGCCGCTTCGATAAACGAATATCCGAATTTCTGTTGCTCCTCGTCATTGGTTCTTGCTTTGCCGAAACTCAAAAAATTCGTTTGAAGGTCGCGGCACGAATCACATGTGGCTTGGTCGAAGGCCTAAAACACTGCCGGAATCACCCGGCAGCGACTCGCGATCGACAGTCAGATGGGGAAAATACCGGCTACATAGCATGTACGATAGTCGGCTTGTTGTTTTGAGTCGCCCGGCGTCATGGCTCGTATGCAAAGCCATGGTGTTCGCATTGATCTTAGCGTTTTCGATTGCTGCGAAGCCGGCTTGTGCGGCGGTTCATCGCCTCGATGGTTCGGCTTTGACCTCGAGCGAAATCGACCGGGCAGTCGAGCGAGAGATGCATCTGACCCACGTTCCTGGAGCCGGTATAGCGATCTTCAATGATCAAAAGGTCGTCTATCTCAAAACGTACGGCTTGCGCGACACCAGCCGCGGTTGGCCGATGACGCCGGATACCGTGATGACCGCGGCATCTTTAACGAAGGCTGCGTTTGCCACTATGACGATGCAGCTGGTGGCGGAAGGGGTGCTGAACCTCGACCGGCCGATCTGTCGGTACCTCTCCAAGCCGCTCGACCAGTATGCGCGCTATCGGGACCTGGCTGGTGATTCGCGGGTTGAGCGCATCACGATGCGGATGCTCCTAAGCCACACGGCGGGTTTTCCGAATCTGCGCCGTTTCACGGCGAACAGCAAGCTATATATCGCATTTACTCCCGGCGCGCGCTTTGCATATTCGGGCGAAGGCATCCAACTCGCGCAGCTGGTGGTGGAAACCGTAACGAAAAAGAGCGTGACGGATCTCTTGCAACAGCGACTGTACCGTCCGCTGAGAATGACCCGCAGCAGCATGGTCTGGCAGACGGAATTCGACAGCAACTTCGCCAACGGTTACGACGAGCGAGGAAAATCGCTAGGCCTCGAGCGCCGTAGACACCCCGATGCCGCCGGGTCCATGCAAACAACGCTCCGCGATTATGCCCGCTTCATTGCGGCCACGCTGCAAGGCTCCGATCTATTGAAATCGGCACGTGCGAAAATGTTGCGGCCGCAAATCGCCATTGCCGAGAAGCACGAGTTTCCGTCACTGAGTACCGAAACGACTGCGGCGAACCGAGCAATCCGCTTAAGCTACGGCTTGGGCTGG
The DNA here is from genome assembly GCA_964244215.1 of uncultured bacterium. Lineage (GTDB taxonomy): Bacteria > Vulcanimicrobiota > Vulcanimicrobiia > Vulcanimicrobiales > Vulcanimicrobiaceae > CAXTIY01. The sequence continues at coordinate 7,809 of CAXTIY010000028.1, read as the reverse complement.
GGACTTTGTTTCACGAAATACGGTGAGGCGTTCTTTAAAGAGGGTCACTATGACGGCTGGCGCCACTACGTCGTGTGCTTCGACCGTCCTGGTACCGGCATTTTGATCATGACCAACAGTTCGAATGGTGAGAGCATGTACCTCGACCTCCTTAATTCGCTTCTCAAAGACGCGTTTACGCCGGTCGTATGGGAAGGCTTTACGTCGTACCGTTGAGCGCGAGCGGTCTGGCGCTTACGTTCAAGCATCTGAACATATTCTGTGTGCCACGCTGCGCAACGTTGGAAATTGTTCATTCGTGCCTTCGAGCGCGCCGATCTAGGCAACACGGGAAACGCTCGCGGTAATCGAACCGCGATTCCACCGCGGAGGTTACGATACAATACTAGTCTTGAAACCGACCGTTTTTGGGACACTGCCGGGCAGACCTATTTCGGTCTTTCGTGAAAGCTTGCAACAAGTGTTTTGGGAGCTATTAGGGACCAAGATTGCGCGATTAGGCCTTGCAGCCTTTCGGCTCTCATGCCTTCGAGGCGCACGTATGTCCAGCCGAATTGGCCCCAATGCTTCGGCAACCAGACGTCATCCGGATTTGAGCGGAGCAGCGCATCCTGCTCGTCGAGCGTGAGTTTGAGGAGAGCAACCTGCTCCTTCTCAGCGAGCTGCGCAAAAATCTTGCCGTTGACGCGAAACGACGGCGCACCCATATGGATAAGTTCTTCGACCTGTGGAAGCGCTAGTGCAAAACGGCGCAGTACAGATCCAGTCTTACGAATATCGCGACTCTCTTTCAAGCGCAGTTACCTTCTCGGAGACGAAGCGCTCAGGTCATGGCAACGCGCGTCGCGATTGTCCACTGATGCCAAAACGGGTCTATAAACGTCGCTCGGCGACCTGCGTGCGGGTCGTTGGCGGGTATTGCGACGGCAGCGGCTCCGGCAGTAATTGCGGCTTGAAAGGTTGCGTCCACATCTTCAACGCGATGATGTAGTGATATTGCAACTGATCCGCCGAGCGGAGTATTTTCTGCATAATCTGCGTCGGCGAGCTGCAAGAGTGCTCCGTGAATATCAAGCTCGGCGAATCCTATCGTACCATTGGGCATCGCGACGCGAAATCGCTCGATTCCGCCAAGCACCTCGCCATAGAACCGGATGGCCGCTTCGCCGTTCGGAACGCGGAGGTAAGGAATAATGGGTCTCAATTCGGCTGGCATGAAATTAGATTTAAACCTCCGCTTTAGGAGACCGCCCAGCCGATCCTGGAGTTGCCCCCATTAAAGCAGACATGGGGCGAGTGATGAATTGGCTAGACTCGTGAGGCGCGACTTCCCAACTCGCTCTCAGATTAGGGGTTCAGGCGATCCACTGCAACGATTGAAGATGATGCGCTTCGATGGGCTGCATTTAGAACAACACGTTACGCTCGGACCGCCGTATTGCATCTCGGCAAATGGTGGCCAGACGAGCCACGACGCCCGCGCTGATATCATTGGCAACCGAATCCAAAGTTGCGAGGGCCACGGATTCCATCCCTTTGTATTGTCCTAGTCGTTCCGCAGTGCAAAAGGCGATCCAAGAATCAGGTGAAGCCAGCAATGGAAGTAAGAGATCAAGCTGATCACGGCGGGCTAACTCGTTCGAGTAGGCGGTGCAAAACCGTACGTGCCTCTGACGTGCATCGTATGTTACGTCAGGGCTTGTCGGATTTGTCGCTTTTGCTTCGCGGATAAACCCTTTAATAAGCTCTTCTTCGCGAATTTGCCTTAGCGATTGAATGAGGCATTTTAGCTCCCGAAGCTTGGTCACAGGATCACCATCAGGTGGGATGCGACGCGGAACTGCCCCATCAAATCGAACCGGCCGTGGCTGATGAAGTGGTGTTAATGAACTCTCGCGGCGAGAGCATCTTGAGGCAGTAGTGCGGATGAAAGTTGTTGTAGTCTTCGAACCAGCAGTCGAGGTGCGCGAGCACCGTTACGGCACCGGGACAAGGATTGCAGCGGATGTAATCCCGCTTAAGCGTTTTGACGAACGATTCCGACATGCCGTTGGATTCCGGGCTGCAAACCGGCGTGAAGCACGGCGTGAGACCGACTTGCTGAGCGAAGAGCAGTGTTTCCACCGCTGTGAAGCAGCTGCCGTTATCCGAAAGCCATTGAACCGAGTGCGGCGCTCGGTAGGTGCCGAACCGCCTCTCGACCGCAATGAGCATCATGTCGCGGACCATCTCGCCCGAGACGCCGCGGGTACTTGCTGCCCACGTGATGACCTCACGATCGCAGGTATCCATCGCGAACGCGACGCGAACAACCTCGCCGTTCCAGCAGTGGATTTCGAAGCCGTCCGAACACCAGCGCGTATTGGATCGTAATGTTCGAACGATCCCATCGTGCGCGCGATTGATGCGCTTGCCGGTGCATTTCTGCAATAGCAGATTCGATTTGCGCATGAGCCGATACAGCCGCTTATGATTAAGCAAAGGCTGGTCAGCCTTACGAAAGCGGCGATTGAAGATGGCCGTGATACGACGATACCCGTACGTCGGCCGTTCGTCAACGAGTTGTCGGACGAGCGGCAGAAGCCACTCGTCGTCACTCTTCACGTACGAACGACGGTCGTGCTTCTCGCCGTCAATGCGATCGACGAGGTTCGAGCGTGAAACCTCGAACGCTTCGGCAATTGTTTTCGTGGCAAATCGCCCGGTGGAAGCGATGGCAAACGCGAGATCGGTTTTTTTCGTGGGCGAGCTCCACAGCTTCGCGCAAAATCTCGACTTCAAGCGTCTTCTTGCCAAGGACGCGCTGAAGTTCGCGGATTTACTTCTTGAGATCGCGGACTTCGGCGGCGCTTACGACGTCATCGTCAGCTTCGACGGCTTCTCGGCTTCCTTCGGCCATACGGCGCCTCCAGTGGAATAGCTGGCTCGGTGCTATTCCATGGATTCGGGCCACGTGCGATACCGACATTCCCGGCCGGTTCGCTTCCTCCACGAGTCGGATTTTCTGCTCGACCGTAAAGCGCCGGCGGCGCTCCACGCTCGTAATGACTTGGACCCGTTCAGATGACTTAGTCGTATCCATAGGCGTATGCCTGGACCTGACCCGATTTAGTGGACGGGTGGTTTAGGCACTTTTCATGGATTTATTCGCTATCTCAAGTTCAACTGGGCTGCGATATCCGATCGTTGAATGGCGTCTCTGTCGGTTGTACCACATTTCAGTGTACTCGAAGATTGCGGCACGAGCTTCCTCGCGTGACTTCCACGACTTACGATGGATTAGTTACGTTTTTAATGTTGCGAAAAAGCTTTCCGCGACTGCGTTGTCCCAACAGTTCCCCTTCCGGCTCATGCTACATACAACGCCGGAACCACGAAGCAAGGTCCGGAATTCACCGCACGCGTATTGCGAAGCGCGATCGGAATGATATAACAGGCCAGCACTGGGGCGACGCTGGAGTAGCGCCATATTGAACGCCCCCAGAGCAAGCCCGCGATCTAGCCTGTTGCTCATTGACCAGCCCACGACCCGACGCGAATACAGATCAAGGACGACAGCCAAATAAAGCCAGCCTTCTTGCGTCGGAATGTATGTGATGTCGCCGGCCCACACGCAGTTGATTGCCGGAATAACACCGACACTGAAGTTCTGTGCAAGAATATTGGGCGCCAGGGGAAGCGCATGTTGAGATTGAGTGGTAACGCAGAAAGCCCGCCTTGAAACGCTTCGAATTGCATGAACTCGCATCAGCCGAGCGATGCGCTTTCGACTACATTGAATTCCTTGCGCTTTGAGATCCGCGTGTATTCGTGGGCTACCGTATGTCGACCGACTTGCTTTAAACCTAGTTACGATGGCTGTGAGAAGATCAGCATCGACTGTGCGATGATGCTCGATAAAAGCATATCTCAACGCAATTGTTTCGCGAAGAAGGCCGTCGCTTTTTTTAGGATGTCGCGCTCTTCGCGAACCTTGGCGAGCTCCTGTCGCAGGCGTCGAAGTTCTTCATCTTGTGATGTCAACTTGCCGTTGCCGGGAAACATGTCGCTTGCCGACAGTTCGGGCCGCTGCTCGAATAGGCGACGCCATCGATGAATCTGCTCTGCGTTAACGCCGAGTTCGCGCGCGACGTCCGTCACTCGCTTGTCGCCTGCGGTTGCCGCGCGAACGGCCTCAAGCTTGAATTCTCGGCTGAAACCGCGTCGCTCTTGTTTGGCCATTTGGTCCTCCGGTCTCGGCACTACGCCGGACCTATTCGGAAGTCCACCAAAACGGGCCAAGTCCAGCCTAGGCCTTACGTTATGCCACGTGTCCGGTCGAAACGGAGGCTGCTCCAGATCCCAAAAGCAACCCCTTGTTGAACACCTTAGGAGATTGCTCGGGGCGTCCGGAAAAGCGCTATATGACTGCTCCTTCATCAAGCATGCGCGATCCAATTATGGGTCAACCACGCGTTCAATATCTAAAGACGTTAATAACGTCACCTTTAATCGAAGCTGGCGATTATTCATATTACGACGACCCTGTTGCGCCTGAACGATTTGAGCAAAAGAATGTGCTGTACCATTACGGCCCGGAGCGTCTCATCATTGGTCGCTTCTGTGCACTCGCGACTGGCGTGCGGTTCATCATGAACGGAGCAAACCATCGTGTTGACGGCGTGTCGACATTCCCTTTCCCCATTTTTGGCGCGTCGTGGAGTGCCTCGCTCGATCTTCTGGCATCGTTGCCGAATCGCGGCGACACCGTCGTGAGTAACGACGTATGGATCGGATATGAAGCTGTCGTCGCTCCCGGAATATCGATCGGCGACGGGGCAATCGTCGCTGCTCGAAGCGTCGTAACGAAGAATGTGCGGCCGCATGCGGTCGTCGGTGGCAACCCCCGCTGTCGAAATTCGACGACGCTTCTCTGACGATGATGTTGCGACGCTTCTCACCGTTGCGTGGTGGGACTGGCCTATCGAGTGGATTACGGGAATTGTCGCGATCTTAATGACGGGTGACGTCGAGGCCGTAAAGCGCGCTGCGCCGAGGAGTCTCTAAATCGACCCCTGATATGTTCTTAGCGGGACGTGTCGAAGACGCGGCCCAACGGGTCGGACACATCCTAATTGACCCCTGAGCTTCGAGCTCGGCCAAAAGATCGATGACCGACCCCACTCCGCTATCCCAAGAGATCGGACCGTATCATAGGCAACCTTCACGGTGAAGCCTGCATCATCAGGGTGATCGTATCGGGATAGCAATGCCAGTGGAGAACTGACGTGAACGTTCTTGGAATCGACGTGGGAAAAGCGATCTTCACGCCGCGTTATTGCAAGAAGATCGGTCCGCTTCTAAGAGTGTCCCAAACTCCCAAGCGGGGATCACTCAACTTCAAACGTGGTTGATGAACCGCAAAGCTGAGCACTTGCATGTTTGTCTGGAAGCTACCGGCGGCTGGAGCGAACAGGTCGCCATCTCGCTAAGCGAGGCCGGACACGTCGTCAGCATCGTTAATCCGGCTCGAATTAAGGCGTTCGCGCAGAGCGAAATGGTGCGAACGAAAACAGACCGCATCGACGCGGCACTCGTCGCTCGCTTTTGCAAGCTTCATCAGCCGGAACCGTGGAAGCCTCCCGCGCCGGAAGTCCGCATTCTTCCAAGGGCTTGTGCGTCGCCAGCACAGCCTAATCGATATGCGAGTGGAGGAAGAAAACCGACGTGCGGCTCCGATGGTGTCGGTTGCGGTAATGGCGTCGATCGAAGCCACAATCGAGCACCTTGTAGGCGAGATCGAGCGCGTCGATCGTGAGATCGAGCAATTTTTCAATGATCACCAAACGCTGCGCCGGCAACGCGAGCTGCTTACCTCGATTCCTGGCATTGGCGAGAGCACTGCGGCTCGCATCCTCGGCGAGTTGCCCAACATTGCAGTGTTTCGAGACGTTAAAGCGGTTGCTGCATACGCTGGACTATCGCCCCGTCACTATCAATCCGGCACGATCGAACGCCGCAGTAAACTGGCGAAGACCGGAAACGCTCACTTACGCCGCGCGCTCTACTTCCCCGCCATCTCAGCGATACGCTACAACCCACCAATGCGCGCGTTTGCGAAACGCTTAAGCGCTCGTGGGAAGAGCAAGATGACCATCGTTGCTGCCGCGATGCGCAAGCTTCTCACCCTCGCCTACGGCGTTCTCAAATCCCAACGCGCCTTTGATCCCCTCTACGGTAATGCTTGACTCCAAACACCGTATCTTGTGGGACCGCTCCCTTTAAAGCGCTCAGCAGCTGAGCTTTGTGTCCCGAGACCCGCTCTTCGGCGAACTCCCGCTCGGTTTAAGGGGCGTGCGCGGCTGACGCCGTTCTTAGACTTGTGCCGTACCGCCGTCGACAAAGAGCTCAATGCCGTTAACATAGCTCGCATCGTCTGAGGCGAGGAAAGAAACCGCTGAAGCAATTTCGCTCGCGTGGCCCATGCGGCCGAGTGGCACGAGCGATGTCATCTGGTTCTTGAAGCCGGTACGCGCTTCTTCAGTAGGCGCGAGGGCGTCCATGCCTGGCGTTTCGATTGGCCCTGGGCTGACAACGTTGACGCGGATTTTGCGCGGTGCGAGCTCAAGAATCCACGTGCGGGCAAAATTTCGTACGGCCGCCTTGGTCGCGCTATAGACGCCCATATTCGGGGTGCCTTTTGAGCCCACGATGGACGCGTTGAGGATTACCGACGCCCCGTCGACAAGCAACGGTAACGCTTTTTGAACGGTGAAAAGTAAGCCTTTCACGTTCACGTCGAAGATCGTATCGAAGTGCTGTTCCGTGACTGCTTCGAGCGCCGCGAACGATGCAATGCCGGCATTGACGAACAAGATGTCGAGTTTACCGGCGTCGCTCTTGATTGTCGCGTACACGCGATCGAGGTCGGCGAGATTCGCGGAGTCGGCGCGAATGCCGGTAACGTTCGGGATGGAGGCCGTGGCCGCGTTGAGTTCGGCTTGGCGCCTGCCAGAAATGAAAACGCGGGCGCCGTCGTCGCTGAGGCGCTGCGCGGCGGCGAGGCCGATGCCGCTGGTGCCGCCTGTAACGAGAGCGATTTTACCATGTAGCTTGGGGGTGGTCATGTGATTCCTTTACGAACTGGTGCCGGCCGTAATTTACCGACCGGTACATAACTTACCAGATATTGTACCGTGCGGTCAATTTCTGCTACACTACGTCCATGGCTCGCCCCCGCAAATTCCAAGAACGTACGGTCTTGGAAGCTGCCCGTGATGCATTCTGGTTCGGCGGATTCGAAGGTACGTCGATGGACGACCTCACGACCGCAACGGGTTTAGGGAAAGGCAGTCTTTATGCCGCGTTCGGCGGCAAGCGCGAATTGTTCGAGCGGGTCTTTGCTGATCATTGCGCGGAGGCAGCCGAGCGAACGCATCGGCAGCTCGACGGTCCCGACGCCGGCGCTTACGAGCGCTTGCGCAAGTACGTGGCAAACTTATCTGCCAACCCGGGGCCGCCGAGCAGCCGTCTCGGCTGCCTTATCGCCAAGACCACTGCAGAGATTGGCGCAACGAATCCGGTGATAGGTACGCAAACGCGCGCGATCTTCGAAGAGCTCGCGAAGACGCTTGCGACGACGATCGAGGCTGCACAACGGCATGGCGACATTGCCGCATCGGCGGATCCGCGGAAGCTCGGCCTGCTTCTGCTCGTTGCACTGCGGGGAATTGAAGCGCTTGGCAAAGGCGGCGTCTCGGCCGCGATGCTCAAGCGCGCGGCAGATGCTGCTATGGAGGCGCTGCCGCGTCCCTAAGCGTTCGCCCAAAA
>CAXTIY010000027.1:13728-16236 GCA_964244215.1 uncultured bacterium | reverse complement strand
CGGCGGTGGGCGCACTTCGACTAGAAAGACCACTCGTGCGCGTTCCACGTCGGCGTGACCGGATTCGGAGCGAAGCCGCGGAGCCGCGCGTCGTAAGCGTCGACGTTCTTCGGCCAAAACACGAAGACGATCGGCACGTCCCGTGCGAGCAAGGCTTGGCTCCGTGCGTACGCGATTTTCCGCGCGCCTTCGTTCGGCGTGTCGAGTCCGGCGTTCTGCGCTGCGTCCATCGCCGGGCTGCAATAGCGCGAATAGTTTTGGCCGTGCGGCGGAAAGGCGCCGCACGTGAAGCGGCCGGAGCTATCGGGATCGATGCCGAGCGTCACCGTATACCAGGCGAGATCGAAGTTGCCGCTTTGGAAAATGCCGCCCGCGCCGTAACCGGCGAACATCTGCTGCGTCGAATAGCCCTTAACCGAAACGTCGATGCCGACTGCGCGCAGATAGGCTTGAATGCCGACGACGATCAGCCGCGACGTAATGACGTTTTGTCCGTACGCGAATTCGAGCGTTAAGCGACGGCCGTCTTTCATGACCAAGCCGTCCGGGCCCGGCACGTAGCCGGCCTGCCGCAATAGCGCCCGCGCGTGTGCCGGATCGTACGCGATGACGGGCACGTGCGGGTCGCTCGCCCACATGAACGAGGGCAGGTCGGCCGTTGCGACGGTACCGGCGCCCGAAATAAATTTCTTGACGATCGCCCGTCTGTCGATGGCCGCGGCGATCGCTTGGCGCACGCGCACGTCGCGCAGTTGCGGATGCGTGTTGTTGAGCAGCACGTTTGCGGCTGCGTGTGCGTCGCTGAGCTTGGTAACGACGTTCGGAATCGTTTTGAGTTGCGCGTAACCGTTTTCCGACGCTTCGGTAAAGAGGTCGATCTCGTGCGTGCGCACGAGGTTGATCATCGAACTTTCATCGGGGATGAAGCGTATGCTCATCCGCGCGATCTTCGGACGGCCTAAATAGTACGCGTCGTTCGCTGTAAGTTCGATCGAATCGCTTCGGCTCCAGCGCACGAACGAATAGGGCCCCGTTCCGACTGGATGGTCGTTGAAGGGCACGCGATTGAGATTGGGCTCGCGCCCCAAGAGGTGCTCGGGCAAAATCGGACTCGGCTGGTTGTCGCTGAAGAGCGTCGTCACCGCGGGCCCAAACGGGCGCTTCATGTGAAAAACGACCGTATAGCGGTCGGGCGTCGCGACGGAGGCGATGTAATCGTAACCGTGGCGATTCGGTACGTTATTGGCCGGGTTCATGATGGCGCGGTACGAGAAGGCGACGTCCTTACTCGTGAACGGTACGCCGTCGTGCCAGCGCACGTCGTGCCGCAGATGATAGGTGAGCGTGCGTCCGCCGGCGGAGATGCCGCCGTTCTGCAAGGTCGGCACGAGCGCCGCAAGTCGCGGCACCGGGCGGCCGCGCGGATCGATCGTTACGAGCACGTCGAAGAGCAGCCGGTTCACGGCTTGCTCGTAGTCGCTGAGCGCGAGCAGCGGCGAGAGCGAATTCGGTTCCGTCGTCAAGCCGATGCGTAGCGGTAGAGCGGTAGACCGAACGCTCGTGGCGGGCGTACAGGCGGCTGGGAGCGTCGCCCATACGGCGAGCACGCCGAGCGCGAGGCGCCTCATACCGGCCGTGCACCCGGGAGAATTCTCATACGGACACTTCATGCGAACTCGAACGTACGGCCCTGCGGCCGCTCGTAACGCGGCGAGCTTGGCAAGAGCGGGTCGCCGTGGCAGGGAAGCGGACCGAGAGATGCAGCCCGTGCGCTTGCCGCCGAAAGCCAAACGCGTCCATGATAACCCGCTTTGGGCCTCGTTCGATTATGCGTTTCAAGGCATCTTGTATGCCACGCGCACGCAGCGCAACATGCGGATCCACCTCGTGGCCGCGACCCTGGCACTGTTCGCGGCGCTCTATCTGCGCCTCGAGCGAGCCTACGTCGCGGTCGTGGTTATCGTCATCGTGCTCGTTATCGCGCTCGAACTCGTCAATACGGCGATCGAAGCCGTCGTCGACCTCATGACCGTCGCGCACCATCCTCTTGCGAAAATAGCGAAAGATGCGGCGGCGGGAGCGGTGCTGGTCGCCTCGATGGGCGCCGTCATCGTCGGTTATCTCGCCTTCTACCAAGGCGTTACGGCGAGCGGCGCCAAGGTGACGGCCGCCATTTCGGGCGTCCCGCGGAACGAAGTCTTCGTCGCGCTCGCCATCGTCGGTGTGGTCACGATCTTTGCGAAGGCCTATGCGGGCAAACACGGGACGCCGTTGCAAGGCGGCGCCGTTTCCGGCCATGCCGCCCTCGCCTTCGCCGGCGCGACGCTCGTCGCGCACCTCGGCCAGACGCTCGTCATCGCCCTGCTCGCCTACTTTCTCGCGTTCCTCGTGAGCCAGAGCCGCGTCGAGGGCGGCATCCACGGCGTCGGCGAGGTGGTCGCGGGCGGGATCGTCGGCACCGCGATTACCGTCGCCCTCTACGTCCTGGTCCGCTTCTAAATGGGTGCA
>CAXTIY010000027.1:0-13628 GCA_964244215.1 uncultured bacterium | reverse complement strand
CTGAGCCCGACCGGTTTCTGATGCAGGGGCGCCTTTTTCGGTATGCTATAATCGCGTCTAGTTTGAGTAACGACCAACCTCCGCCGGGCCCGCGTCCCGCGCACCCTTCCCGATGATCGCGAACACGCTCGGCCAGCACGTCCCCGAAATCGTAGCGCTCGTTCTGCTGGTCGTCGGCGCGGCTTTCTTTTCCGGCTCCGAGGCGGCGCTGATATCGCTTTCGCGGTTGCGCGCTCGCGGGATGGCCGAACGCGGCGTCCCGGGGGCGACGGCCGTCGTCCGGCTCCTCGAGGACCGTAACCGCTTTCTCACGTCGATCCTCATCGGCAATACCGTCGTGCTGCTCGCCGCGGATTCGCTCGCGACGCTGCTCTTCATCGACGCGGCGGTGCCGAACCCCGCGCTCGTCTCGACGGTCGTCATGACGATTCTCTTGCTCGCATTCGGCGAGATCATCCCAAAGACGATCGCGGTTTCGAACAACGAATATTGGGCCGTGCGGCTCGCGCCGCTCGTGGAACGGACCGCCTGGCTCATGACGCCGATCAACGCGTCGTTTCTGCTATTCACGAATTTGTTCGTGCGGATGTTCGGCGTTTCGCCCAAAGCCAAGGGACCGTTCGTGACCGAGGACGATATCCGCAACATCGTCAACGTCGGCGTCGAGCAAAAAGTAATCGAAGCCGAAGAACGCGAGATGATCCACTCGATCATTCAGTTCGGCGATACGATCGTGCGCGAGGTAATGACGCCGCGCCCCGACATGGTCTCGATCGACGTCGCGGCCTCCGCTCGCCGCGCGCTCGATCTCGTTATCGCCGAAGGGTATTCGAAGTTGCCCGTCTACGAAGAGACGATCGACAACGTAATCGGCGTGGTACACGATCGCGAACTTTTGATCGCGCTCTCCAACGGCAGTCTCGCGCAAACGCCGATCCGTCAGCTGATGCGTGCGATCACGCTCGTACCCGAATCCAAACGCGTTTCCGAATTGCTGCGCGAAATGCAGCGCAATAAGTTCTCGCTCGCGATCGTCGTGGACGAATATGGCGGTACGGCGGGCCTCGTGTCGATGGAAGATCTACTCGAAGAGATCGTCGGCGAGATTCGCGACGAGCACGATGAAGGCGAAGAAGAAGCGATTCGCGTGGTCTCACTCGACGAAGCGGCGGTCGACGCCGGCACGAATATCGAAGACGTCAACGCGAAGCTCGGTTTGCAATTGCCGCACGAAGAGTTCGAAACGATCGGCGGACTTACGGTCGGACTTTTCGGCCGCTTGCCGCACGAGGGCGACGAGATCGATGCCGGTTCCGGTGTTCGTTTACGCATCGACCGCACGCGCGGCCGGCGCATCTTGAGCGTACGCGTATTCATGAACGGCTCGACGACGTCGTCCGATACGGTGCAGCCGAGCGAAGTCGAGTTCGATGCCGAACGCGTCTGAGGGGTACGCGCTCCGCGCTTCCGACCTACCGTGAACCCGGAACGAGCGTACAAGGCGCGCGGCATCGTCATGCGTGCGCGCAATCTCGGCGAAGCGGATAAGATCTTCACGCTCTTTACCGTGGAGCGCGGTAAACTCGACGCGGTCGCTAAGGGCGTGCGGCGGCAGAAGAGCCAGCTCGCGGGGCGGCTCGAGTTCACGAACGAGGTCGCGCTCACGATGCATCGCGGCCGCAATCTCGACGTTATCACGAGCGCCGAAATCGCACGCGAACATTGGACCCGGGTCGTGGAACCGTCGGCTTTCGCAACGGCGCATCTGATCGTCGAACTCGTCGACGCATTTTCGGAAGTAGATATGGCGCAGCCCGAAGTGTACGGACTGTTGCGCGGTGCCTTGCACGCGCTCTGCTCGGCGCCCGAACCCGCGCGCCTCGTGCCGCGTTTCGCTTTGCGCTTGCTCGGAGAACTGGGCCTCGGGCCTGCGTCGGATGCGTGCGTGCGCTGTGGTGACGGTTTCGCCGCGAACGCCGCGTGGGCCGATCTCGAAGGCGGCGGCCTCGCCTGCGAGCGCTGCCGGCCGCACCGCGCCGATTCGCTTCCCCTGGAGCCCCTCGACGTCGTGAATTTTCAAGGACTGGGCGCCGGGCGCGGCGGTGCCGTGCGGCCGGCACTCGGCGCGACGAGCGCCGCGGCGCGAGCGGTCGATGCGTTCGTCACGTGGCATCTCGGTAAGCGCCCGAAAGCCGCGCGCTTCGTTGCCGATCTCTCGCATTCGTGATCGTCGCACTCGACGTGGGCGAACGCCGTATCGGGGTCGCGATAAGCGACCCGGGTGAGTCGTTTTCGCTGCCGCTGCGCACGCTCGAACGCACGACCTTGCACGACGATCTCGAAGCGATCGTCGGCATCGCGCGCGAATACGCGGCGCATACGCTCGTTATCGGGGATCCGGTCGCCCTCTCGGGCGAGCGCGGCATCGCCGCTCAAAAGATGGACGCATTCGTCGCAGTACTCGCCAAAGCGTACGACGGCACGATCGAACGCGTGGACGAACGGATGACGACGGCGCAAGTGACGCGTTCGCTCGTCGCCGCGGACGTCTCGCGCAAGGGCCGTCGACGCGTCGTCGACCAACTCGCGGCAGCCCTTATTCTCGATAGCTATCTTGCGCGCAAACGGCGCACGCAGCCATGAAGAAACGCTTGCGGTTCGTAGCGTTCGTCTTGGCCCTGCTCGCCGTAGTCGTCGCCGGCGGCGCTCTCTGGCTACGCGAACGCGTCGCGAGCGATCGCTCGCTGCCGCCCGTTGCGACGACCGTAATCGTGCCGAGCGGTGCGACGGGCCACGCCATTGCGGAACTGCTCGCAGCGAAGGGCGTTATCTCCTCACCGCTCGGCTTCGAATTACTCGCACGATTCGAGCACGTGCAGAACGCGATGAACGCGGGCGAGTTCCGTTTCCCGGCGCACCAAAATGCCGGCGAAGTCTTGCACCAGATTACGGCCGGAGGCGAACAAATCGCGACTTGGGTAACCATTCCCGAAGGCTTCACGAACGCGCAGATCGCGCAGACGCTCGCCGCGCGCGGGTTCGGTTCGCAAGCGGCGCTGCTCGAGCACTTCCGCACGGGTAGCCTCATGCTGGATGGCCGGCGTACGCCGTCGCTCGAGGGCTATCTCTTTCCGGATACATATCTCATTGCGTCGGCGGCGACTCCGGCGCAGATCGCGAACGAATTCACGAGCGAATTCGCGCGCAAGCTGCCCGCGGATGCAGCGGCGCAAGCACGGCGGCTCGGCTTAACGCTTCCCGAACTCGTTACCCTCGCGTCGCTCGTCGAACGTGAAGCGAAAGCCGATGACGAGCGGCCGCTGATCGCGGGCGTCTACTACAATCGCTTGCGCCGCGGTATGACGCTCGACGTCGATGCGACGATCGAGTACACGTTCGCGCATCACAAAGACGTGATTACGTACGCCGATCTCGCGAGCGACTCGCCCTACAACACCTACAAGCATCTCGGATTGCCACCGACGCCGATCGCGAATCCGGGGCTGCCATCGCTGCTCGCGGCGCTCCATCCGCAGCCGTCCGACTACTTGTACTATGTGGCGATGGGGAATGGACATCATGCGTTTTCCCGAACACTCGCGGAACACAATGCCAACGTGGCGCGCTATCTACGCTGAGGCGTCACGTTAGCACCCGAGGAGGACCATCATCGACGCTACGAACGGCTCAACCCCGGGAATAGGTAAGATCGAATTACGCGACACGCTCGTAATCGAAACGACCGATGAAAAGAAATACGAATTCGAGGTCGTCGGACTCGTCGAGGACGATGAGAACAACGGTTTCGCCGTCGCCTACAGTGAAGCGGCCGACGAGTTCGTGGTAACGGACGATCAAGGCACGCTCCTCGCCGACGACGTTCTCGCGCAGGAAATTCTCGACGATTTCTTCGTACTGGCCGAAGAGTCGGCGCCCGAGGAGACCTGACCGAAGGCGCCGGTGCCGCGTATTCTATTTCTTTCCGCTGCCGTCGGCGTCGGTCATACGGCCGCCGCAAATGCGGTTCGCGACGCGCTCGTCGCGCGCGACCCGTCGCTCGAAACGGAAACCGTCGACTCGTATCAGTATGCGGCGAGCATCTTTGCCAAGATCGTCGCCGACGGTTACATCGGTATGGTGAAAACCGTGCCGCAGGTGTACGGCTATCTATACGGCCGCGTCGAACGCGCGCGCAACGTGCCGGCCGCGCGCCGTTTCGTGAGTCGCTATACCGCAGCGAATCTGCGTGCCTTCGTCGAGCGCACGCGGCCCGATCTCGTCGTCTGCACGCACGCGTTCCCGTGTGGCGTCATGTCCGAATACAAGCGTCAGTTCGATCCGCACTTACCCGTCGTCGGGATCGTTACCGATTTCGTCGTGCATCCGTTTTGGATTTATTCCAACATCGATGCATATGCCGTCGCCACGGACGATATGCGGCGCGAACTCATCGCGCGCGGGGTCACGCCCGAACGCATCGTCGTTTCCGGAATTCCCGTCGATCTGCGTTACGGTGCGATCCCGTCCGACCGGGAAGCGCTGCGACGCAAGCTCGGGTTACCGCCCGGGCGGCACATCGTGCTGATCATGGGCGGCGGCGTCGGCATCGGCCCGCTCGATAAGATGATGCGGGCACTCGGTCGCGTCGAAGTGCCGCTCGCCGCCGCCGTTATCGTCGGTCGCAACCGGCGCTTAGAACGCCGCGTGCTCGCGGCGGCGGAGCGGACGTCGTACCCATTACGCGTCTTCGGCTTCGTCGATAACGTGTTCGACTACATGCACGCGAGCGACGTGCTGCTCTCTAAACCCGGCGGATTGACGTCGTCGGAAGCCCTTGCGGCACGGCTGCCGATGATACTCGTGCGTCCGCTGCCCGGCCCCGAAGAGCGTAATACGCGTTATCTCATCGAAAGCGGCGCCGCCGTCCGCACGAATAGGGAGGCGGAACTCGCGGCCGCCGTACGAGATATGCTCATATCGGAAGTTTCTCGAGCCGAGCGTCGCACACGGGTCGATGCCGTGCGCCGGCCGGACGCCGCAGTCCGCGTCGCCGAGCGGATAATGGAGTTGCTCGCCGCGCGCGCTCCCGCGAGCGTTCTAAGCGCGGGGCTCCCGAGAGTCGGCGGCTAAGGGTCGCCCGGTGAAATATCTCTTCGCCGCCGTTTTTGCGGCTTTCGCATTGTTCGGCGCGGCGTCCGCGCACCGCTCGACCGTCGACGTCGCGATCGAAACCTCGAGCGGAACGATCGTCGTTCGTCTCGCGCTCGCGAAAGCACCCGTGACCGCGGGCAATTTCCTGCGCAACGTCGATTCGGGCGCCTACAATGGGACGTCGTTCTATCGCAACGTCACGCGCGCCACGCAGCCCCAAGCGCCTTTCGAAGTTATTCAAGGCGGCATGGGCGCGGAACCCCGCGACACGCGGCTGCCGCCGATCCACCTCGAACAAACGGGTAAGACGGGACTGCACAATACGGACGGGTCGATCGCGATGGCCCGCACGAGCGATCCCGATTCCGCGACGACCGAATTCTTTCTAGATGTGGGAGACGCCCGGTATCTCGATGCGGGCGGTCCGCTCGGCCCGGGGTACGCGGCGTTCGGGCACGTCGTGCGCGGCATCGACGTCGTGCGCAAAATCCATCGCTCGCCGACGCAAGACGACCGCTTAACGCCGCCGATTCGCATCATACGCATGCGTCGTCTTTGAGCCGCTGCGTTCGCGCGAGCCGGGTGCTGCGAGCAGGGTACCCAAGGCTACCGCCCTAAAGCTCCGACGCCGCCCGGAGGGATGGGTGAGTGGCTGAAACCAACCGTTTGCTAAATGGTCGTGGGTCTAAAAAATCCACCGAGAGTTCGAATCTCTCTCCCTCCACTGTCGCGCATCGTGCGCCTGCGGCCGTATGCGTCGCTTGCAGGGAACGATTGCAACGCGCGGTATGTATGCGGGTCGGCCGTGACGTGCGGTCGTAGCTCAATTGGATAGAGCAACAGGCTACGAACTTGTAGGTTGGGGGTTCGAGTCCCTCCGACCGCATGGGTCGACGTAGCGCCGCTCGCCGGCGTTATTACTTTAGTACCGTATCGATTTCGCGGCCGATCGCGCGGACCGTGGCTCGGTAGCTCAGCGGTAGAGCGGGGGACTCATAAGCCCTAGGTCGCAGGTTCAAATCCTGCCCGAGTCACTATCTCACTCGGTGCCGAGCGTTTCGCCGGCACTTTTCGCATTGTGCGGGCTCCGTCGGCCCGCGAGGATGCGAATCTTTCCCCGGCGTAACCGGGTCCTGGGTGGGTGACTCGGCGGCCGTCCGTCGGGTCGCGATTTTCATCCGAGGTAACTGCGAACATGTCAACCATCCCCTGCGATTTCTGTCCTCACCCGGTCGACCGTGGGCAAATGGAAGAGATCGAGATTTCGCACTACGTCCCGGATTCGTCCGGCGACGATTTGGCGTACGCGCGCACGTACTTCTTCGGGCACCCGGATTGCGTGCGCAAATTCTATCGCGGCCTCGTCGACCATAAGCTCGATCTCTTCAAGCATATGCCGACTTCGGCGCCGCTGACCCCCGAAGAACCGAAGTAACGCGGCGCTCGCCGCGTTCTGTGGCCGAGGCGTTCGGGAGTGAGAGAACGAACGGGCCGCGAGTACCGAGTCGCTTTTGCGCGCCCGTAGCGTAGCTGGATAACGCGCGGCCCTCCGAAGGCTGAGACCGGGGGTTCGAATCCCTCCGGGCGCACGATTTCATTCGAGCGACTCTTACCGGCGCGGTGGTTGCAAGGCCGTCGTGCTGCGGTCGTTCCCCGGGAGGTCAGTACGACGAGGAACGAGCCGGCGCCGGGCGACGAAGCGTACCTCCGCAAGGCACTCGCGCTGGCAGCCGAAGCGGCTCTGGAGGGGGAAGTTCCCGTCGGCGCCGTCCTTGAGGTAAGAGGGCGGCTCTTTTACGCGCGCAATGAAAAAGAACGCCGGCCCGACCCGACGGCCCATGCCGAAATCTTGGTGCTGCGTAGCGCGGCCGCCACGCTCGGCACGTGGCGTCTTGCAGCGGCGACGTTGTTCGTAACGAAAGAGCCGTGCGTCATGTGCGCGGGCGCGATCGTCGCGGCGAGAGTCGAGCGTCTCGTTTACGGAGCGGCCGATCCAAAAGGCGGCGCCGCCGGCGGCGCGATCGACGTGTTCGCATCGGCGGCCGCGAACCATCGCGTCGCGATCGTAGCGGGCGTGCTCGAAGAAGAGGCGGCCCTTCAGTTACGAACGTTTTTTGCGGCGCGGCGACGCACCGCCGTCCGTTGATCCGGCAAGGACCTACGCTCTCGAACGTGCTATAACTCGCGCTGGCCTAGGGTCGCCCGCGAGCGCCCGCAGACCGCGGAGAGGTGGTCGAGTGGTTGAAGGCATCCGCCTCGAAAGCGGACAGACGTGATGAGCGTCTCGAGAGTTCGAATCTCTCCCTCTCCAGTGCTTTAGCCGGAAACGGACGGGCGGGCGAGCATCCCCATGACGCGGGAGCTCGTTACGCTTCGCGCGAGCGCGAGCGCTTAGGCGGAACGCACTTCGATAACGATCTTACCGAAGTTGCGATTCTGCTCCATGTGCTCGTGCGCGCCACGCATATCGGCGAGTGGAAACGTCGAATCGATTTCGGCGCGCAAGTCGCCTCGCGCGAAGAGCGGTAAGAGCGCGCGCGAGAAGTGTTTCGCGAGCGCGATCCGTTCGTCGAGCGCGCGCGTGCGCAATGCCGTTCCGCGTACCGTCGCGCGCTTTTGCATCAATATCCCGAGTGAAATGCGGGCATGCGTTCCGCCGAGCGTTCCGATCTGCACGATGCGTCCGCGCGGTGCGAGCGCGGCGAGGTTCGCATCCAAAATCGGCGCGCCGACGAAATCGAGGATGACGTCGGCTCCAAGGCTCGTTATCGCATGAACGCGGTCGCCCCATCCGTCGTCTAGCAAAATTCCGTGATCGAGACCGTGCGCCCGCGCGCGTTCGAGCTTCTCTTGCGTACGCGACGTGCCGATCGAAATTCCGCCGCCACGCTTCACGAGGGCGACCGCCGCGAGACCCACGCTGCTGCCGACGGCATGGACGACGACGTTGTCTCCCAGTGCGAGATCGGCGCACGTCACGAGCGCGTCGTGCGCGGTTATAAAGGCTTCCGGGATCGCCGCCGCATCGCGCAGCGAGACGCCGTCCGGAACCCGGGCGAGCGTCATGGCGTTCGTCGCGAGCAATTCTGCGTGCGCGCCGCCGGAAACGAGACCGCACACGCGATCTCCCGGAGCGACGCCGTTTACGCCGCTGCCGACCGCGCGCACGATGCCCGAATACTCGATGCCCGGAATCTGCGGGGCATCTTTCGGCCGCGGATAACGCCCCATGCGCTCGAGGATGTCCGCACGGTTGAGACCCGCATAGGCGACTTCGACGAGTGCATCACCCGTGCCCATAGCGGGCTCGGCCACGTCTTCGAGCCCAATGACGGTCGCATCGCCGCTTCCGTCGTACGCGATCGCGCGCATGGCAGGCGCTTACGCCTTCAAGCGTTCGTCGGGCGCATCTTGCGGAAATTTAAATTCGTCATACGACGCGTCGGCGATAACGTGAACGCGCCCGATGCGAAGCGGTCCGTGCAAGGTCTCTTCATAGTGCGCGTGATCGACGAGCCAGTGACCGTCCGGCATCGCATACGTCAGACTAAAATCGATATCGTCGCCGCCCTGATAGCGCACTTTGAACGGCAAGTCCGTCGCGTTGTCGATGTAGAGATCGCTCAGATAAAACGTACTGCCCGGTTTGAGCGTCGCGTGTTTGACGAAGTCGTATGGCTGCAAAGTAATGTGCGTTTTGCCTTCGGGTGCGTCGCTGGAATCGTCGGCGTAAGTCGCCCGGTATTGGCGCAACCGAAAGACGACCACGTCGGCGCTCGAAGCCGGCTGATCTTCGTAATGGAGCGGCGTCACGTCGTGAACGTACGACGTCATCTCGAAGTGAGCGCCGATCTTCCACGTCAACGTGAACGACGATAGCGCATCGAAGGCGGGCGTGATCGGGAAACCGTGGCCGAGCGCATTGCGGCCCTGCGGCAAATCTTGGATTACGGCTGCATCGTCCTTCGTGCGCACGCTCACGCTACGTTCCACGTCGCGGCTGCGGCCGGCGGAGGGGGCACTGACGTGGGTAACCACGCGGTAGGTCACGTAGGGTGGCGCTTTCTGCGTGTACGCGGCCGCCGTGTTCGCGCAATGCTGGAAAGCGAGGTCGGGGGTGAGCATTTCGTCCAGTTTCGCGCTCCGCGCTTCGATCTTTCTCGCGAAGGCGGCCCCGCATGTCGTGCGAACCAAGAACGAGCATGAATGAAGTTCGCGAGCGTTCCGAGGTCGGTCTGCTCTATCCGCTAGCGCTCCAACCCCTCGAACGAGAACTCATTTGGGGCGGCGACGCCCTCGTGAAGCGCTACGGCAAGGCCGGTGCGGCAGGAGCCGCGATCGGCGAATCGTGGGAGTGCTGGGACGCGAATTACGTGAAAGCGGGCGCGCTCAAAGGCGCGACCGTTGCCGAATTGCGAGCGCGCTTCGGAGCGCGCCTCATGGGCGGGGCTCCGCCCGAGCGCATTTTTCCGCTTTTGACCAAGTTTATCGACGCGCGGCAGGCGCTCTCGGTGCAAGTCCACCCGGACGACGCCTATGCGAGTCGCGTGGAACATCAGCCCTCCGGCAAAACCGAATGCTGGTATATCTTGGAGGCGCAACCGGGTGCTTCGATCGTGCTCGGCTGGAACCGGGCGACCTCACGCGGCGAGTATCTCGAACGCGTTCGCGACGGCTCGCTCGGCGAGTTGCTACGCGAGGTGCCGGTTCGCCCAGGCGACGTGTTCCATCTGCCGGCGGGCACCATGCATGCCATCGGTGCGGGAATCGTGCTCTTCGAGCTACAGCAGGCAAGCGATCTCACCTATCGCATTTACGATTACGATCGGCCGGGCCCGGGCGGCAAGTTGCGCGAGTTGCACGTCGATAAGGCAGCCGACGTGCTCGATTATCGCGGCGCGACCGGCGGGGCGCTCGATTCGCTGACCTACGAACTCGACGGCCTCGTGCGTACGGCGCTCGTTTCCGATCGCAATTTCTGGCTCGAGCGTATCGCCCTCGGCGACCGGCCGGGCGGACTCGACCTCGAGGGCATGCCGCTGACCGTTACGGCGCTCGAACGGCCGATAGAAGTAGAAGCGCGCGGAATGAGCTTGCGGCTCGAAGCGTACGAGACGGCACTTCTACCGGCCGAACTCGACGTGGTGATGCTGCGGGGCCTCGCCCCGGGCGCCACGTTGCTCGCGGCAGCACCGCCTGCGGGCCGCGATGCCGTCGCGAAGCGGTTCGCGCGCGCCGGAACCGATTTCAATGCGAGCACGGCGTACTCGGCACAATTTCCGGGGTAAGCCCCCCGCATGTTAGCAGTTGGAGTCCTGGCCGGAGCCGCGGGCACGCTCGCGCTCGACATCTATACGTATTTCGATATTCTCTCGAGCGCTCGGCCGCCGAGTACGTTGCCCTCGGATACCGTGCAGAAGCTCGCGGAGAAGGCGAGCATTCCGTTGCTCTCGGCCGACGACGAAGACGCGGGCAATCGCCGTAGCGGTGCGGGCGCGCTCCTGGGCTACGGGGTCGGCATCGGAGCGGGCGTCGGCTACGCGGCGCTGCGGCCAGCCTTCGAGAGCTGGCTGCCGTGGCCGGTTGCGGGCGTGCTGCTCGGTGCCGCCACGCTCGCCGTGAGTGAAGGTTCGGCGACCGCGCTCGGCGCGACGGACTGGGCGGAGTGGACGCCGTCGGAATGGCTTGCCGACATCATTCCGCGCACGCTGTACGGATTAACGGTCGCTTATGTGGTCGAAAATCTCGGCGAGGAAGACGAATAGCGATACGGCCTTCGCGCGGCGGCCGGCGGCACTCAAACCCACCGAAAATAGCGCGCGCTAATCGCGGTTCCCGCGACCATCCACGCGATGAGCACCGCTATCCAGCCGGCATAATGAGTGAGCGAATCGCCGTACATCGCGATCCCGCGAAATGCGTCGATGAATTGTGTCGATGGTAAGAGTCGCAGCACGGCGCCGATCGCCGCCGGAAAACGATCGATCGGAATATACGCGTCGCTGAGAAACGCGAGCGGGACCGTCAGTACGGATGCGATGTTATTGGCACTTTCCGTCGAGCGCACGACGGCGCCGATGACGGTGCCGAGCGAAACGAACGTCGCGGCTCCGAGTGCGAGAATGAAGGCGATTTCCAACGGATTGCCGATCACGCGCACGTGGAAAAGCAAACCGCCGACGATGGCGAGCAGTAGCGCTTGCAAAGCGAGTAGCGTCATCCGATAGAGCACGAGCGAAAAGAAGAACACCCAGCCGGGCAGCGGTGTGAGATAGATACGGCGCAAGAGTCTCTTTTCGCGAAACGTTGCGAGCATCGCCCCGACGCCCCAAAACCCCGAGCTCAGCACTTGCGCGCCGATAAGGCCCGGCACGAGGAACGTAGAGGTTTGGCGCGTGTTGCCGCCGCCGAACGCAAATGAGAAGACGAGCAGAAAAAATATCGGGATACCCAGCGACCAGAAGATCATCTCCTTATCGCGAACGAAATACCAGGTGAAGTTCGCGCGCGTCTGTTCGTAGAGAACGCGTAAATCCTTCATGCCGCGTCCCGTCCGCTCTCGTCGAGCGCTTCGCCCGTGATCGCGATGAAAGCATCTTCGAGACCGGGTCTGCGGAAGTCGAGCGCTTCGATCGTTATGCCGAGCGCATTCGCGCGCGTCACGATCGCCCCGAGCGCGAGACCCGGTTCGCCGTGCACGGCGAGCGACCAACGGCCCTCGCGCTGCGACCAGCTTCCCAGCGCTTCGAGCGCGGCGTCCGGAGTGAAGCGCGCAGCGACGAAATCAATGCGGGCATCGCCGCCGTGCGCGGCGACGAGCGCGGCCGGCGCATCGCGCGCGACGATAAGCCCGTTTTGCACGATGCAGATCTCATCGCAAAGCCGCTCGGCCTCTTCGATGTAGTGCGTCGTCAACACGAGCGTCTTGCCGTCGGCGCGTAAGCGTTCGACTTCGGCCCACAAAATGCGGCGACCGAAGGTGTCCATGCCCGCGGTCGGCTCGTCGAGAAAGACGATTTGCGGATCGTGCAAGAGCGCGATCGCGAGCGAGAGCCGCTGCTGTTCGCCGCCGGAAAGTTTACCGACGAAGCGATCGAGCTTATCGCCCAGCCCCACGCGCTCGGCGAGTTTTTGCGTCTTCGGCGCGACCGCATAATACGCGGCGTAGAGATCGAGAATCTCCCGCACGCGGGCTTTTTCGGGCAGAGACGTCGATTGCAGCTGAACGCCGATAAGTCGCCGGAGCTGCTGAAAATCCGCGCGGCGCGACGGATCGAGACCGAGCACCCGCACGCTGCCCGACGTCGGCGCCGTAAGACCGATGCACGTCTCGAGCGTGGTCGTTTTGCCGGCTCCGTTGCGACCGAGCAGCCCGAAAATCGTCCCGGCCGGGACGTCGAACGAGATACCCCGTACCGCTTCGACCGCTCCGAAACGCTTGACGAGATCGCGCACGGTAATCGCTGCTTGCGCCATGTCGCTTGCGTTGACGCCGCTCGGCTCCTCGCGGTTGCGGCATGCGGCATCGGCGCTGCGGGGTTGCGGATTTAGGCTCCGAACGTACGAGGCATGTACGAGTACGCAGAAGCGAGCGTCCGGATGAGAGCGGAAGCCGGCCAAGGGTGAAAGCGGTTTTGTTCGCCGATGGCGGATCGCGCGGCAATCCGGGGCCGGCAGCGAGTGGCGCCGTCCTCTTTGCCGAAGACGGAACGACGCTTGCCGAAGTCGGCGAGTATCTCGGCATCGCCACCAACAACGTTGCCGAATGGCGCGCGCTCGTGGCGGGACTGACGAAAGCGCGCGAACTCGGTATCGACGAAATCGCCGTGCGCATGGATAGCGAACTCGTCATCCGCCAAGTGACGGGCGTGTACCGGGTCAAACATGCCGACCTCATTCCGCTCGCGACGCGGGCGAAATCGCTGTTGCGCGGCTTTCGCTCGGCCGACATCCAACACGTGCCACGCAAGCAGAACGCCGAAGCCGACGCCGTGGTAAATCAGGTTCTCGACGAGGTTGCGGCGCGGCGACGAGCGGGGCTCTCGGACTGAAGGCGAAACCGAGACGTCCGTGCGTCGTAATCCCATTCCGATTTTCATCTTCGTCGCGACGCTCATCGGTCTCGGGTCCGCGTACGCCTACTTTCAGACGACCCAGACGGGCCGATATGAAGCCGCTCGCGGCGTGCTCGCGCAGCGCTCGGAGATCCGATTGCGACTGACGGTCGGCTACGATAAGGGACCGCTCGCTTCCGAAAAGTATCAAATGTCCGATATCGAGGGCGTGTCGCGCATGCGCTATACGGTTCTCGGCCGCAACAACGTGCAGATCACGATCGACGAACGTCCGCGCAAAACGCTCGAGCAGGGCGCGAACGTCGCCTTTCTCTTCGACGAACTCGTCCAGCGCGGCATCTGGGAGCTGCGTTCGACGCCGCCGCGCCGAGATACGGCGATCCACTACGACATGGAGATCGC
>CAXTIY010000026.1:9392-16324 GCA_964244215.1 uncultured bacterium | reverse complement strand
CGTTCGTTCAGGACATCGTCAACAGCGATTGCGTTTTGATCGAAGGCTCGAACTTCGCGGAATGCCATCCCGTCGCGTTTCGTTTCGTCATGGAAGCGAAAGAGCGCGGCGCGAAGATCATTCACGTCGACCCGCGCTACACCCGAACGTCGGCTCTAGCCGACGTGTACGCGCCGCTGCGCAGCGGCACCGATATCGTGTTTTTAGGCGCGCTTGTCAATTGGCTGCTGGTCAACGAGCGCTGGTTTCAAGAATACGTGCTCGCCTATACGAACGCGTCGTACATCGTCAACGAAGAATTCCAAGATACGGAAGATCTCGACGGCTTATTCTCCGGTTGGGTCGACGGCGACGGAAGCGGCCAAGCGCAAGACCGCGGCAGCCAGAGCATGATGGGCTCGGACGACCACCACGTCACACCCGGATCCTACGACCCCGAGACGTGGAAATTCGAAACGGAAGATGTGCCGCGCTACGACGGCAACGGCACGGTCCCCGTACCAAAACGCGACGAGACGCTGCAACATCGGCGCTGCGTGATTAACGTCTTGCGCCGCCACTTCGCGCGCTACACGGCCGAGATGGTCGAAGACGTATGCGGCATGCCGCGCGATCTCTTCGAACAGATCGCGAATCTACTCGCCGATAACAGCACGCGCGAACGAACTACGATGTTCGCCTACGCCGTCGGCTGGACGCAACGCACCGTCGGCGTCCAATACATCCGCACGGCCGCGATCTTGCAGACGCTCCTGGGAAACATGGGTCGGCCGGGCGGCGGGATTATGGCGCTGCGCGGCCATGCGAACATTCAAGGTGCGACCGACGTGCCGACGCTCTACGATTTGCTGCCGGGCTACCTGCCGATGCCCTCGGCCCTGCGCGACGAGCAGACGCTCGCGAAATATATCGCAACCGTTACGCCCGCGGGCGGCTGGTGGGCCAACACGCCCAAATACATCATCTCGCTGCTCAAAGCGTATTACGGCGACAAAGCGACTGCGGAGAACGATTACTGTTTCGAATATTTGCCGCAAATCGCCGGCGACTATTCCGCCTTGCCGACGCAAATGTCGATGAAAGACGGCCTGGTCGACGGGTATTTCGTGATCGGGCAGAACCCGGCTTCGTCGGGACTCAATAGCGAGATGGCGTGCGCGGCGATGGAACGCTTGAAGTGGATGGTCGTCGTCGACTCGTACGATACGGAGACGTCGGCGTTTTGGCGCCGTGAAGGCGCCGATCCGACGACGATCGGGACAGAGCTGTTCTTTATTCCGACGGCGACCGTGCTCGAAAAAGAAGGCACGATGGTCAATACGAATCGCATGTTGCAGTGGCACGACCGGGCGCTCGCGCCGGCGGGCGATGCGCGTTCCGATCTGCATTTCTTATACGAACTGGGCAAGCGTTTGAAATCGCTGTACGCGTCTTCTAGCGATCCGAAAGACCGCGCCTTGCTCGACTTAACCTGGGATTACGATAGCGACGACGCGCACGACCGGGCGCTCGGCGAGCCGTCGGCGCTCAAAGTGCTGCAAGAACTCAACGGCTATGAAGTCGTCCCCGGACGCAGCCGCGACGACTCGCCGCAAGTCGCGACCTATCACAATCTCAAAGACGACGGATCGACCGCGTGCGGCTGTTGGATCTATTCCGGAGTCTGTCCCGACAAAACGACCAATCGCGCGCGGAACCGAACGGGCGATGCGTGGACGTCGCTCGACTGGGGATTCGCGTGGCCGGCGAATCGGCGCATGTTATACAACCGCGCCTCGGCCGATCCCGACGGCAAGCCGTGGAGCGAGCGCAAGAAGTACATGTATTGGGACGAGGAGCATAACGCGTGGGCGGGCCCCGACGTGGCGGACTTTCCCACGCATAAATCTCCGCACGAGGCCGCGCAGCCGGGTGGTTTCGGACTCGACGCGCACTCCGGCGCCGATCCGTTTCTCATGCAGTCGGACGGTCGCGCGGCGCTCTTCGTACCGCGCACGCTCAAGGACGGCCCGCTGCCCGCGCATTACGAGCCGCTCGAATCGGTCGTCAAGAATGCGCTGTACGGTCAGCAGAGCAATCCGGCGCTGCGGCAATGGGTTCGCGACGACAACGCGTATAACGGGGTGGACAATCCCGAATACCCGCACGTGATGACCACCTACCGGCTCACCGAGCATTCGGGAATCATGACGCGCTACGTGCCGTGGCTCGCGGAATTGCAACCGGCACTCTTCGCAGAACTCGATCCGGAACTGGCCGTGAAGGCCGGGATCCGAAATGGAGAATGGATGACGATCGTCACGAAGCTCGGCGAGGTCGAGGCGCGCGCACTCGTTAGCGGGCGCATGCGACCGCTGCGCATCGCGAAGAACCGCCGCGTTCACCAAATCGGTCTGCCGTATAACTTTGGCTCGCTTGGGCTCGCTCATGGCGACTCCGCGGGGCAGCTGATACCGCTCGCCATGGACCCGAACGTCTCGATTCACGAAGCGAAGACGCTCACGTGTAACGTCCGTGCCGGGCGACGCGCCCCCTATGCGCCGTCACTGCGTGCGCAGGACCGCGATGTGCCTGCGGATCAGGTGCGCGATCACGGCACGTCCGAGGCGCACGGGATCGACGGGGCGCGACGCTAATGGCGACCGGCTTCTTCACCGATACGACGATCTGCATCGGCTGTAAGGCCTGCGAGGTCGCGTGCAAACAGTGGAATCAGCTGCCCTCGGACGGTTATGAGTTTACCGGCGATTCGTACGATAATACTTCGCAGCTTGCGGGCACCACGTGGCGGCACGTTGCGTTCGTCGAACAATTCGCCGCGCCGGAAGCGCCGCCGACCGCGAATCGCTGGCTGATGATGAGCGACGTATGCAAGCACTGCACGAATGCCGGCTGCTTGGAAGCGTGCCCGACGGGCGCGATCGTGCGCAACGAGTTCGACGACGTCTATATTCAACCCGACATTTGCAACGGGTGCGGCTACTGCGTGCCGTCGTGTCCGTTCGGCGTGGTCGACTTAATCGGTCATGCCGATTACGACGATGCGCGCCGTTTCGTTTCCGACGGCCGCACGCACGACGACGCGACGCAGCGTAGCGGTGGTGTCGCGGGTAAGTGTACGCTGTGCTACGACCGTCAGAAGGTCGGTGAGATTCCCGCCTGCGCGAAAGCGTGTCCGACCGAATCGATCCAGTTCGGCGACTTGGGCGAACTCAAGGCGCGCGCGAAGAAGCGCGTCGAAACCTTAGCCGGGCGCGGCGTGGATTCGTATCTGTACGGCGTGGATACCGAGACATCGGTCGGCGATCTCAACGCGTTCTTTCTCTTAACCGAAAAGCCGGAAGCCTACAATCTGCCGGAACGCCCGGTGCTACCGTCGACGCATCAGCGCGCCGGATACACGAGCGCGGCCGCCGCGGCGACCGTGCTGACGCTCATCGGCTTCGCCATTTTTCGAGCGATCGCCTGAGCACCGATTCCACGACCTTTCGCAGCCCGAGCCCCGACGAGTCGTCCCGCGGCGCGAGCGACGGTTCGTCGCTGCCGGCGCATCAATCCGCAACGTATTACGAGCGGCCGATGCTCAAGAAGCCGCACTGGGAATGGGAAGTCATCTCGTATCTCTTCATGGGCGGCGTGATGGGGGGTTCGGGAATTCTCATCTTAATCGCCGACCCGGAAAAGGATGCGTCGCTGAAACGAAGCGCGCGATACGTGGCGTTCGGACTTGCCGCGACGTGCCCGCTCGTGTTGATCAAACATCTCGGGCGGCCCGAACGCTTCCATCACATGCTGCGCATCTTCAAACTTAAATCCGTTATGTCGATGGGCGTGTGGGGATTGATCGCTTTTTCGGCACCGGCCGCCGCGGCGGCGGCCGGGCAGGCTGCGAACGACGGGTTGCTGCCCGAGCGTTTGCGTTGGATTCGATTTCTAGCTCCGAGCATCGTGCTGGATCCGCTCGAAGCGCTACTCGGCGCTTTTATCGCCGGATACACGGGCGTGCTTATCAGCGCGACGGCGATCCCGTTCTGGGCCATCGGAAAGCGCCACATTCCCGCGCTCTCCGTCTGTTCAGGACTCGTCGGCGCATGTGCGCTCAACGCCGCGCTGTTGTCGCTAACGGGCGGCAACGAGCGAACCGTGCGAAAGCTTGAACGGCTCGAGCTGACCGCGGGCATTGCAGAATTAGCTTTGTTATTCGCGTTCCGCCGCCATTCCGGCAAGATCGGCGACCCGATGTTCGCTGGGAAATCCGGACGACGGCTCTCGACTTTTACGCAAGTCGGCGGAATCGTGCTGCCTGCAATCATCAATCTTTTGCCGCCGCATGGGCGGTGGAAAACGCTGCTGGCGTCGATTCTCACCTTAAATGGCGGTTACGTATTGCGCGAACGGCTAATCGAAGGCGGCAAATCGTCGGCGGACGATCCACGCGCCGCTTCGCGTCAGCCGGAGTAGGGACTAGCGGGCGTCTCTCGCGTCGTAAAGGCGGGGTTGTTCGCTTCAACGGATACTGCGACGACGGGCGATGAAGTTCGAGGTGCAGCTACATATACCGGCGCGGGCGTGAATCATGAAAAACTGATTCGAGTGACACATGGCGATCAATCGTTCAAGCGCAGAGGCGTTGTTGCCGCGCTTGAGCGCGAGTCAAACCGCGCCGAGCTAACGGTTGCGGTGGCACTGCGGTAGGCGGCTTTCAACCTTGATGTCCGTCAACGTGCCGCGCCCGGTCGCGCCGCCATGTCTTCGAATAAAGCTTTTTTTCCGGCGACGCCCAGTGAACGGCTCGTTAAAGCAGCAAGACCACCGCATTCACGATCATCGATCCGCCGGCCAATGCGCCGAATCGGGAAAGGTTCTCCAGATCGCGTGCGCCTGCAAGACGCCGTTCGAGCCGAGCGTCCCGTAGACGATTACGGCGCGACCGCGCGTGAAAGCGACGAACGATTTTGCAACGCGCCGATCGACGACTATCTCGCGACCGGTCCGCAGCCGCAGCAAGAGCGTCCCGCTCGTCACCGACTCGACGATCCCATAGACCCGACGATCCGCCGACAGCTGCACGCCTTGTGCCGTGGACGGAGGCCGTTCCGGTGCAGCGGGGCCGGCTGCGGCGACAAGGGCGAATACGATGGCAGCCTGATTGATGACAGCGAGCATGACCGGTGTCCTTAATGTCCGAGAAGACCGAAGATTTGCAATTGTTTGTTGCTTGCAACGTAGACGTATCCGTTCGCTACCGTCGGTACGGCGTTCGCATTGCTGTTCCGGTTCGTCCAGTTGCCTGCGGCACTCGAGTACAGCTGCTTCGTTAGGTTGGACGCGTCGAAGGCACGCAGAGTTATCGTATACGAAGTGGTCTCCACGGGACGTTGCACGAACCAAACGATAGCTGATCCCGGGTTGCTACCGTTCGAGGAAACCGCCGGTATCGTGCCCCCGTAATCTGGTTGCCCATTCGTCAAAGATCCCGCTACGCGCGTATCGGCCGTGATCTGCAGACCCGGATTCTCTTGAAGTTTCCACGTGCTCACTCCGTTGCTGCCGCCGGTGACGATGCGCGAGATGCCGTCCGCTCCGACAAAGTAGGCAGGACCGCACCAGCAGCTGCCCATTGCAAGTTCGGCAAGGTCTTTATTCGGGCCGTTCGGCGTGTAGCCGCCGAGAGAATCGCGATTGAGGATGTACGCCTTACCGTCCTTGCCGCCGGCGACGACGAGGTGCGGATAGGTCCCCTTCTGATCCGGAACGAGCATCGTGCCGCCCGAGCCGAAGTCGCCGTCCGCTTGGTCTTGCGCGAAATAGTTGTACTGCGTGAAGCTGTCCAGACGCCGGCTCAGATCGCCCGAAACTTTGAGCACGCTCTCGGGAAAGTTGTACGTGGGGTCGTAGGACGGCCGGCTGTTGTCCGAATTACTGGTTGAGAAGTAGACGTTTCCGGACGAATCGGCAGCGGGTCCGTAGCCGGACTGCCAGATCGACGTGAAGTAGAACGGATCGGTCGCGTCCTTGAGCCGATCGGTGAAATCGTTCGCTGCGAGCGGAGCGAGCGTGTCGGCGCTGTATCCGGCGACGACACCGCGCGAAAGCGCAGGCTGGGTGTCGCCGGTGCTTGCGAAACTCACGTAGACCGTATCGTTCGCTTCGAGCAGAGCCGCGCGCTGGCGCTCGTGCTGCGCCGGCAGCACGTACGTCGACCCGTCGCTGAGCGTGGTGCGCGGAACGATTACGGCAGACGGCGTCAGATCGGAGAAGTTATTGAGCGCGACCTTGTGCATTCGATATACGTCCGGAGCGCTTGCTCCTTCGTTCGTGTCGGTCACGACGTAGAGCGCATTCTTCGATGCGTCGATGACGGGGGTGCTTAGAATGCCGTAGACCGGATAGACGTTGTCGTCATAATCCTTGGCACTATTCGGAATGCTCTTGCCGAAGTTGCGCGATCCCAGGATGATCCCGCTCTGCGCATCGATTGCATAGAGCGTATCGTTCTCGGTAGCGACGAAGACGACGTCATGGACGCCTTTGCCATCGATCGATTGATTCGGAACGACGAGCGGCTGGGCGTCCACGCGGCCGTCGAGCGCGACGTTCTTCAAGAGGCCGAACGTCGAACTGTTCACGTTCGACGTGGTGAGCGTCGTTTCGTTCGGGTTCCAGCCCGTGCGAAGATTATCGTTGTGGTAGCTTTCAACGCTCGTTTTGACGGCGACGGCCGAAGGGGCGGACGACACGACGAGGTTGCTTATCTGGTGCCGTGCATTCGCACCGCCGCCCGCCGAGCTAAAGCCGAGATAGACGCTGGGCGGCAATGCCGGTTGTCCACTGACGCCGACGATCTGAGTCGGCGGGATGTAAGCGACCGGACCCTGACCGTTCTGACGATCGATCGTGACGCTCAGCAATCCCTGTGCCGTCAGCGTCAC
>CAXTIY010000026.1:0-9292 GCA_964244215.1 uncultured bacterium | reverse complement strand
CGCATAGCCCAGGGATCCGCAGCAGCCACCGATCGATGTTGGGATCGGCGAACGGCCGTCGGTAAGGACGATTGCAAAACCGTCTCCGGCCGTACCGACGCTAGCAAAGGAATAGTACTTCAACTGCACCGATAGACCGTTGCTCGTTTGAAGCGCGCTTTTGTAGAATAAGAAACCATTGGAATCATTGAGCGGTGGCGTAAGCTGCAGTTTACCGCCTGGACTGCCCGCTTGCGGCGCATTGGGTCCGCAGCCCGGAACCGATGTCGACGGGGTTGCGCCCGTGCCGGCGGTCAGACACGTGCTGTCTCCATACGACCAAGCATTCGGAGTCGTCGCGTTGCCGGTGAAGGTTTCGCTCAGCAGCTGCTGAGCCGCTGTCAATTTGCGCGCTCGGACCACGAAGCCGCGCGCGACTCCGTTACGGAGAACCCGCAACGTTGCCGATGGCGAACGCACTACGTCGGGTACGGTCGCGAGCTGCCGAGTCGAAGCCGCGCTTACAGCGAGTGGTGCCGACGCGACGCACACTATTAACATTGCAGAAGCGAAATATCTAGACGCCATTCAAACTCCGAAACAGAAGTAAGTTAAATCGCACACAACATGTGACGGCGGTTCCAAGGTAACGAGTGCGCAACTCCGTGTCAAGCAAGCGCGCGACGCAGTCGAATAGTCGTGCCGGGACGAAGCCGGAAGCGCCGGCGCTTTACGTGAGCGCGAATGTCAATTAGCACGACAGCGAAGGGGAGGCGGTGCCTTCGCGCTTACGGGACGGTAGCGCTTAAGTGGATGTTGGCCTGCTCGAGTAGCCTTATATGGGCAAGAGATTTTGGCGTCTTAAAGCTGCGACGGCAAGGTCGCACGCACCGATGTTATTCGCTTCAAGGTAAACCAACTAACGACCGACACTTGGCTAGGTGAATCTCATTCGTGTTGAGAGCTTGCACAGGCCTCTATTGTAAGAATATATGAGAACCAAAGGCACGGGCGCCCTTAACGTTTGTTAATAACGCACGCTCAGCCGCCTGTGTTTTCTAGACTATGTCCGGATAAGTGTGTACTATCGACGGTACCGTTATTATACAGGAGTTAAGCTTGTAGTCCCGGTCCTAGTGATTGGGGCGACATGTACCTTCGCTCGACCATCCACTCTTCGCTCTGTTCGATAAGAATCATGGTGACGAGCCGCAAGGCAGATTCACGCGATGGGAAGATTGCCGATCGAGCGCGTTCGCCGGCGGTCGTTTAGGTGCTCGATCGGATTGGTGGTGGAACTCTTCGGGCTTTGCCATCGAGTTCCGTGAAGAGTTCGGCAGCCCGAGCGGTCCATAGACCTGTTCCGAATGGAACGTTTTGTTTTGCGCTTGCCATTCTCGATTCGCACCGTTCGGCGCGAACGGATGATAAGGACCCGGCGCTAAACACTGAACGCCTTGCTTATCTGAAGCGCGTCCCAGAACCGGGCACCGATGGTATGCGGCGCCGGTTGAGAGAGTATCCGTAGCTGCATCGGCGCTGCTGAACCCTACGGAATCTCATATTCGCCCCCCGTCTCCGCGCCGACGAAACGGTTTCCGTCGTGTGGAGCGCACCAACCGCAAGGCCGAACGGTTCTGGAGTGCGGCTCGACATATCTCTATCTCGCTATTCGCATAATGGAGACGTGCAGTTAATCCAATGTTTGGCATCGGCTTCAGGGAGCCGACCGCAAAGACCGCTCGCGTGCTCGAACTGACGGGCTGGACATCGCGAGCAGCTGCACATCACGAGCAGCTGCGCATCGCGAGCGTGAATGTTGCGGGTTACCAAGGGCTAAGGCCAAACGCATAGATCTTATTATTCGAAGGCCCAAGATTACCGTAGCCCGAGCTCCAGTAGAGGTTGCCCGCAGCAATCGCCGGTCCTGAGATCGAGGCACCGCCGCTCCTATAACTGAATAGCCGCTTACCGTTCGCCGCATCGAGGGCTACAAGCGTTCCCGCCTGATCTTCGCCGAACATCACGCCGTTGGCAACGCTGACCGAACCGTATGCGCCGGAATAGCCTCCGGCCGGTGCCGCATATGGCGTCCCCTTGAACGGCGTATCTATCGCGAGGTCCGTCGTAGGCGTCTGCCAGATTATCTTCCCCGTTAAAGGATCGAGCGCCGACCAGTAGCCGCCATTGGTTTTCTTGCCCGAAGGGTACAGGGCGGTCGGGACGTACTCGAAGTTTCCCTCGGGAACATAGATCCGCTTGCCGTCGGTTGCCGTCCCGTACTCGATGCCACCATAGTGTCCGCCGGGCCCAACCTGGGTGCCCCACAGGATCTTTCCGGTATTGCGATCGAGCTCCCAATAAACGCCGCTTTTCTGCCCCGCGCCGACGACATCTCGTTCGGTGCGTCCGGAACGAATCGTGAATAGATTCGGAGCGGCACCGAAATCGGTATCGAGCCCCGCTGGAAGTGGGCATGGCGTCGCCGGTGTCGGAGTGAGGCCGGGACACGAGTCGGTGTAGTTGTCGGCATGCGTGAAGCGGTCCGCCCACTTGATGGAGCCCGTGTCGATGTCGAGCGACAGAACGCTATCGATATGATCGTTCGGATCGAGGCATGCATCCAGCTGCGCGTTCGTTTTCGCGCGCAGCTGGCATGCGGCGACAGCCTTCGGAACCGAATAATTATTGCCGGTGTCCACGTAGACCGCCCGCCGGCGGCTGTCGACGGCAAGATTGCTCGACCAAACCGCACCGCCCGTGTATCCCACTGGAACGGTGTTGGTTTGCCAGATGATTTTTCCGTCGGTAAGATTGAGGGCCGCAACGGAGCCGCGGAAATCGATCTTGAAGCCCGGTATTTCGACCGCTCCCACTTCCTGATCGGAAGCCACACCAACGTAGATGCGTCCGTTTACGATGGTCGGCGAACTCGTGATGAACGCGAGCCGGTTCGTAGCAAGCGTCGTCTTCCAAACGAGATTGCCGTTCGTCTTCGATAGAGCGAAGATCGTTGCGGACGCCTGATCCCCGATGATTATCGTGTCGCGTCCGACCGCCGGGCTAACTCGGGAGAACGATTTCGCTATGCCGGTATACGCCGACAGCTTAATTTCCCAGACCGGCCTTCCCGTCCGCGCGTTAATCCGCCAAACCGAACCGCCCGTATCGGAGGCGTAAACGGCATTGCCCTCCACGGTCGGTGTCCCCCACACTTCCCCGCGTGCGCTGAAGACCCAGCGGGGCTGCAGAT
The DNA here is from genome assembly GCA_964244215.1 of uncultured bacterium. GTDB lineage: Bacteria > Vulcanimicrobiota > Vulcanimicrobiia > Vulcanimicrobiales > Vulcanimicrobiaceae > CAXTIY01. The sequence goes on along the minus strand of CAXTIY010000026.1, from coordinate 6,060 downwards.
GCGCGACCGTGAACGGGTTGATCAGGAATTCGAACGGAGCGTCATGCTGATCTGCCGGACCGTTGCCCGCGCTAGACCAAGAGAGCGCGTCGTTGAGCGATCCTGGATCGAGGAACCGTGGTTCGGCTGCGGGGGCCTCGACGGTCCAAGAGAGAGCTAAGAGAGCAGCTGTGGAAAGAATGATGGCAGTGGTCGAGCGCACGATGCGTCGTCTCCGTCTCGGTTAAAGAACCGGCATTCGTCGGCGTCGTCGGTCGCGTTTTGGCATCTTACGCTCGCGACGATTCTGACTTTAGGTGATGACCTTTGGTTGTTGAATTGGTTGGTTGGTTAAAGCGCGTCTTGAAGAGCGAGAGCGAAGAAGTCGGAGATTCGCGCGATCGACGTTCCGCGCCGGATTGGTTCACGGGGCAGGCGATTTGTCGACATCTTCACGTACGAAGCCCATTCGAATAGCGACCGCGATTCGACCGCACGACACAACGCGCTATCCGCTACGTCCTGCTCTCGTCGCTCACTAACGAGAACTGTTCAATCACACAACATTAGGGTGCTTACCCTAACATTGGCAGATGTGCCTCCTGCTCCTCCACGCTGAAAGATAAACTTGAGCTCATGCCGTCACACTTAGTCGCGAATCGCCCGACCACGCGGCAACGCATTCTCAACACGTCGCTCGCTCTCTTTAACGAGCGTGGGTCAGCACACGTGACGACGGCTGAAATCGCAAAGGCGGCTGCAATCGCCGAAGGCAACCTTCATTACTATTTTCAGACAAAAGCCGACTTACTGTCCGCGCTATTCGATTTGTTCGAATCCGAGGCGAACGTCCTCGTATCGGCGGAAATCAGCAGCGACAGCGTGCTTGAGGTTTTCGCCGAGCATCAACGTAGCTGGTTTCGCCTAATGTGGTCGCATCAATGGTTCTATCGAAGCACGTCGGCGCTCTTAATCACGGCGCCCGCCTTGTTGCCGCGCGTTCGAGCGATGACGGTGCGAAATCGCGCGTTCGTTACATCCGTCTTTGAAAGAATGGTCGAGGGCGACATCCTTCGCATCGGCCCCGAAGAGCTCGAGTGTGTCCTCAACAATGTCTGGATCGTTGCTACGCACTGGTTCGATCATCTGCGGTTCACGACCGGCAAGGAGAAGCTCGGTCGAAAAGACCTAGAATGGGGCTACGCGCAAGTCTTGTCCGTGTACGCGCCATACTTGACTAAGACCGGAGAGAGCCTGCGCAAGAGCGGCATGGGCGGCTCCATCCGGAGCTCTTCTTGATCGGACGAGCCGATTGCATCAACCGAGATCGCGGACGCCGCCGCAGTCTCCGTCAAAGTTTGCGCTTTTCAATACTTTGCTGTTTTGACGCTCGACCGGGTTGCCGAATCGTGCGGCGCTACAAGCCTCACATAGCTCGAAACTCGAGCTAGCGGAACCCCCTGAAAGCGTGTCGCGAGGGTTCACAGAACCCGCTCATCGGAACGAAGCCGAACGAGGATGAGAACGCGGGAAATGTGCCGGGGACAAGCGTTTCGGGCCACTCTAAGAACGCTACGGTTCGTGCCGATGCTCCTTGTAACGTGTTCGGCTTAAGACATAAAGGCAGATTGGAATGCGGAGAAACGCTCGCCTAATCGTAAGCATCGCCTCCGGCGGCCTTATTCTCGTCTTTGCGGCTCTCATCGTTTTCACCGCGCTCGGGGCGACGATCATTCAGAACGCCGCCGATCGGACGCTTTCGGCCGATACCTTGAGCCACCGTTACGAACACGTGGAGCGCGAACTTTGGAAAGAAGCGTCCCTCGTTCGCGTGCACGGTCTCGATCCGCTGGGCTCCGACTGGAACTCGAACATCCAGGAAGAGCGTGTCGCAGCCGAGTCAATCGTTTCCTCGCTGAACGCGATCGAGAGCACGGGAAGCGCAGAGGATCGGGCTCTCGCACGCGACGTCCTTGCCGATCACGACCGGTATACGGACATGCTGCACGTGCTCTTCGCCCAGATCGACGCGAGCCTTCCGGAGGCAGCGCAGACCTTCGCGAAGTCGACCAGGCTGTTCGATAAAATGCAAGCCCGGATCGACCGCCGAGCTTCCGAACAGCACGACGGCGCTGTCGCCTCGCTATCGAAGTTGGAGCAAACGCAACGCTACGTCGTAAGGATGATATCGCTCGGCGCCACGCTCGCCGGCGTGCTGCTGGGCGCGGCAGCCTTCCTTATCGTACGCTACCGCCGCGTCATCGACGCATCGCGCAAGAACGAGCTCGATCGTCTGACTGCGGCCTCGCTGACCGATACGCTGACCGGTCTTGGGAATCATCGGGCTTATCAGGACGAGCTGGCTCGGGATCTCGCGCTCCTGAAACGGCATGGCGGAGTCGTTACGCTCGCACTCATAGATATCGATGAGTTCAAGAGCGTCAACGACACAAAGGGGCACATCTTCGGCGATCATATTCTCACAACGCTGGCCAAATCAATCGGCGGCCTACGACCTTCCGACCGGGGATTCCGGTTGGGAGGCGACGAGTTCGCGATCATCTTGCCGCACGCCGACTCCGGCCAGGCGCTCGTCGCCATGGAACGGTTGCGCCAGGAAGCTGCGGCTTCACTCGATGGAACGACGATAAGCATCGGCATCTCGTCGACGACCGGCGATGATCTCGATGCCGTCACTCTGCGAGCGCAAGCCGACATCGCCCTCTACGATGCGAAGCACCATGGAAGAAACGGCGTCGTCGCGTATTCGGTTGCACGAACTCGTCCAAGCACGTCTCCAGCGCAAGCAGTGCTCCGCTAGACAATAACGCAAATCGCGTACTAGATCCGCCGGTCGTTGCGGAATCGAACGTTGTCATCGGTCCAAAGCTTGCAGACGATGTCTCGCAAGCGTCGTTCCAAAGCTGATCGCCGAGCGTCATCCAATTACTGTAAACATAGAATTAAAAATGGCGCTTCGCACCGGTTCCGAATAAGGAATGCACCCCAGGCGAGGCTGAGCCGACAAGAGCCGTAAAGGCCTTTTTAATGTGCTAGCCAAAAAACGTAACGTCCGTGACCAGGAAGCCGGTGTAAATCCGGGACGGTTGCGCCACTGTGAGCGGGGAGCCGCTGTTCGCCACTGATCATTCGGGAAGGCGCGCAGCAAACGGTAGAGATCCGCGAAGTCAGGATATTGGAACGGACGCGAAGACAATCTAACCTCGCATAAAGGTAGGCGTCCGTGTTCCCAAACTTCGCATTAGGCTGCGCATGCGCAGCCTGCTTTACCGTTGGCGTCCTTTGCGTCGCCAATGCTCAGGCGCAGCCGACTGCGCCACTCGCTGCGCCACCGTCGCCCTCGCCATCGGTGCTACCTGAAATCGGACGCGTAATCACAAGCGACCGTCGTTCGGAGCCGATCGGCGAGACATCGCGTCCGACGTTCGTCGTCGACCGCAACCAGATAGACGCCGAAGGCGCGCGTACGCTCGCCGATGCGCTTGTCGGCGTACCCGGTGTCGAGCTGTTTCCGTATGGGCCCTTTGGGGCGCAAGCCGATCTCGGTATCCGCGGAGCGATCTCGGCGCGCACGCTCGTGCTCGTCGATGGCCAACAAGTCGGAGATCCGACGACCGGTACGGTCGACCTCGCTCAATTCTCGACGGTCGGCGTGCAACGCATCGAGATCGTCGAGAGCGCTTCTTCCGCACTGTACGGCACGAGCGCCAGCGGCGGCGTCGTCAACGTGATTACGAGCGTGCCTCGCAGCACGTACCTGGAGGCTTCGTACGGCTCGTACGACGATCGCGATTTGCGCCTCGGCGTCGGAAACGGAGTCGTGGGCGCCACGTTCGAGCGTCATGTGGCCACGAATGCTTATCCATATCCCGCCTTCACCTACGGTTCGCCGCGCTGCAACACGACGGCCGGTACGCCATGCGCCTATCCCGCCGGCATCCGAGAGAACGACTACGGCAAGCAAAGCACCGGTCGCATTGCAGCCGACGTCCCGTTATCGGGAGGCTTTGCGATCCGCGGACGCTTAATTGCGACCGCTCTCGACGTCGGCATTCCGAGTCGTCTAGACGGCCTGACGCCGAATACGACAAACCGATCGGCGAATGATACGGCGCTCGTCGAAGTCACTCGAACGAGGACGAACTCGACATTCTCGCTCGACGTGTCGGGCGCGACGCAGCGTTCGGCGTACGCTGATCCATCCTTCGGTGAGGACGACGTTTCGTGGGGCCGCTCGCAGCTCTCGCTTAAAGAGGCGATCACCGGCAGAAAAGCCGACCTCGTAACCGGCATCGATCTGAGCCGCTCGAGCGGAATCTTCGCGTTCCCGGCCGTCGCCGCGCCGGCAAGCCCCATCCCTCCGTTCGCAGTCGGTGCGAGCCAATCGCAAGCCGCCGCTTACCTTCAGGCGGGAGCGACGTTCCTCGCCGGAACCCACGTCGTTGCGGGCCTACGCGCCGAGCACGATTCCCCGGCGGGAAGCATTCTCGCACCGTCGTTCGGGGCGGTGCTGCAACTGGGGCGGAATATTCGCGTCGCGGGCAACGTCAGCGAATCGTTCACGGTACCGACCCTGCAAGATCTCTACTATCCCGGCTACTCGAACCCGAATCTGCAACCGGAAAAATCGCTCAATAGCGACGCGACGATCGTTTTCGACGACTCGCGCGGCTCGCTGTCGGTGGGCTGGTTCGGCCGGAGCGGCTCGAACTTCATCGTGCTCGATCCCGTGACGTTCATTCCTTTCAACGCGCAACGCGCGCAAAGCGCCGGAATCGCGGTAGCGGCTCGGACGAAACCGATGAATGGGTTGATCGCCGACTTCAGCTTCACCGATCTCTACCGCGCGTTGGATTTGACCAGCGGCTCCCGCTTGCCGAATAATCCGGTCGGGCAGGCCTCCGCGGGAATCACACGGCCCTTCGGTTCAACGCGAACCGCCTTGGGCGTTCGCTTTGGGGTGGTCGGCTCCGACGGCGATGACGCGGCGAACGTTCCGCAAGCGCTGATCGGCCGTTACGACAGCTACACGTCGCTCGACGCGTACCTGCGATACAAGCTATCGAAAGACGGCATCTTCACGGTGCGCGGCTTCAACCTCGGCAACGATCGTGCCGCGCCGATCTTCGGCTATCCGAACGTCGGCCGCCGCTTCGTCGTAGAGCTCTCGACGCGATGAGCGGTCCGGCATGCATCGTCGTAAGCGCCGCCGGTACGGGTGCCGGCAAGACGCTTGTCGCCATGGCGCTTTGTTCCGTCCTGCGCGATGCGGGACAGCGCGTCCGCGCCTATAAGGCCGGCCCCGACTACATCGACGCTCGGCTCTACGCGGCGGTGCTCGGCGCACCGGCGCAAAATCTCGACGTGTGGCTCGACGGCGAAGAAGGCGTACTTCGCCACGTCGCCATGACGGCAGGCGACGCGGACGTGCTCGTCATCGAGGGCATGATGGGTCTCTTCGACGGCGATGATGCAGGCAAGACGTCGACGGCAACGATTGCGCATCTGTTGCAGGCGCCGATCTTAACGGTACTCGACACGTGGACCGCGTCGCAGAGCGCGGCTGCCGTGGCGCTCGGTCTTCGCGCATATGATTCACGGCTTAAGCACTTAGGCGTGATTCTCAACCGTGTCGGCGGCTCGTCCCATGCTGCGGCAGTTCGCGCCGCCTGCGCGCGCGCCAACATCGAAGTCTTCGCAACGATTCCTAGCGATGATACGTACGCATTTCCGGAGCGCGCGCTCGGCCTCGATCGAGCTAGCTTCGAGGCGCGGGTCGCGGTCGTTGAACGATTGGCCACGCACCTTGCGTCGCAGTTGGACGTGCCCGCGATGCTGGCCGCAAGCTCGTCATCGGCGCTCGCCGGCTGCGCGCCGGCGGCGCCCTCCGTGACGCGCGCTCGCATTGCCTACAGCGAAGACGAAGCGTTCTGGTTTACGTATCCCGAGACGCTGGACGCCCTGCGTGGTGCCGGCGCCGGCCTCGTTCCCTTCTCCCCGCTGCACGATCGCGAGCTAACGACGGGTGTCGGCGGCTTATGGCCCGCCGGCGGATATCCC
>CAXTIY010000025.1:0-16603 GCA_964244215.1 uncultured bacterium | reverse complement strand
TCGTCGTGCGTTCGCTCCGCAGCGACCGCGGTCCGAATTCGGGCACGGAGACGTTGAGGTTGCGCGGAGAGCCGTTCCAATCGAACGTGAAGCCGCCATTACCGTAGCTTACCGGGACCGACTTATCCGTGTAATCGTTCGCATGGCCTTGCATCGTCCAATTCCAGCCATCGCCGCTGACGTCGCCGGAATCGTCGAAGTTGTCGAGATCTCCGAATTCGGTCGCGAGTAAATGCGCGTTCGGCGTCACGGGCCAAGGAAATTCGGTGAGTGCCGGCGCGCCGTTCCCTTCGCCGAGATCGCCGAGGATCTGATCGTACGAGCGGTTTTCGCGCATCACGTAGATGACGTGGTGGATCTTCGTGCGCAGATACGCCATGAGCGGCGACGTCCGCTGCGGTTGAAAGCCGTTGTTCCGATCGACGATCCGGCTTAGTTGCTCGAGCGCGCTCGTGCTCGGAACGGGAAGACTGAGCAGGCCCGCCTTCTCGAGCGCGTAGACGTAGCCGTTGTGGCCGCGCGGTTGGGCGACCGGATCGTCTTCTTGATCGATCGCATAGTCGGAAGGACCCGCAGCGGCGCGCGTATTGACGACGAAGAGCCGCATACCGTCGCGGCTCACGCTCACGGAACTCGGCTCCCAACCGGTCGGAATGCGGCCTCGCACGTTGCCCGAGCGCAGATCGATCACCGCCAAAGCGTTTTCGCCGCCGAGCGTTACGTAGAGCGTCTTGCCGTCCGGAGCGAGAGCCAAGCCGTTGGGATTGGCACCCTTGTACGGATAGCCGCGGCGCAAGACCGAGATGATCCGAACGAGCCGATCCGTGCGCGTATCGATCGCGTCGACGGCATCGTCGTCGCCGTTGGCGACGAAGAGCGTCCGCCCGTCATGCGAGAGAAGCATCGTGTTGGGTTCGCCGCCGACCACGATCGGCGTGAAGGCGCCTGTCGCTGGATCGACCGCTAAAACTTGGCCGTCGCGCAGACTGCTGACGTACACTTTGCGCGCGTAGCCGTCGCGGCCGGACAGAACCGAGACCCCAAAGGGATATTCACCGACGGCCACGGTGCCGCCGGGTGAGAAGAAATGAATGTCTTTGACGACCTGGCGCCTACGCGTGTCGACGATCGAGAGTGAATCGTTCTGTAAGTTCGCGACGAAGAGCGTTCGATCGTTGCGACTGAGCGCGACGCCGGCCGCGACGGCGCCGAAGCCGTACGTCAAATACTGCGCATCACCGAGTGGACCGCCCGCGAGCGTTCCTTTCAATAAGCCGCCGTCATATATCGGGATCGGCAACGTTTGGCCGGAGTTGTGACCGAGCAAAAATTCCGGCGCGTCGAGACGATAGGTTTGATTGGCGGCGTTGCGCGCTTTGGACCCCGTGGCGGTCAAGGCGTAGACACGATCGTCGGGGCCGCCGGAAACGACGAAGGAGCGGCCGTCGCTCGCCCAACTCAAACCGCAATACGTATTCGGGACGTTAATGCGCTGACGCACTTCGGGAACCCGTCCGAGTAGATCGTACACGAAGACCCATTGCGCGTTCGCCGTGAACGTCTTGGACGGACGCCCTGTTAGGGGCTCCGGCACCGCGTAGACGATCGGCCGGCCGCTCGTGGTAGAGAAGCCGGTATTGTAGCCGCTCGCGAGGACGAGCAATGCGCTTCCATCGGGGCTTACCGCCGTGGACACGGCGCCGTTCACATCGGCGTTTCCGTCGGGGCGCAAATCGGTTTGCAGACGCTGATATATGGCGCCTGGCGCAGCAGTCGGCGTAAGGATTTGGCCGGTCGGAAGGTAGGCTTGCGCCGTAGACGCGGCGACGGAAGCCGCCGTGTCGGCGAGCAGGCACACGGCGACCGCGCACACGACGATCGGCGTTAGCGAAAAGCGAAGCATTCCGTCCTCCAAAGAAAGCTCTCGGGATTAAGCGACTCGAGCGAACATTCGTAAAGTAGGCTGGCGAATCGCAAACGACTGCGCGCGGTCGAATCCCTTGTAGCTTCCTAAGGTTGGCAGAAGAAGATTAAGTCGATGCTAAGATAGCCGCCTCGCACGGCGCGGCGCGGCGCGCGGAAGTACTCAGGGGTTGAGGTCTGCGCAGGCGACGTACGTTTTTAAGTTGGCGGCGGAAGCGTGGACGTTCACCGCCATCGCAGTCTTGTGCAGCATCGCGATCGAGACGTGCACGACGCCGTCCGAAGTGCCGTCCAGTACCGGTTCGAGCGGATATTTCGGGGCCGGATCGAGCGACTTGCACGTCCCCATATGGATGTGCGCGGGCTGCGAGACGCCCTTCGGCGCGTTCAAAAGATGGATCTCCACGTTGGTATTCGCGCCTCGCGGTTTGAGCGCGACGGTCCCGTTCTCGTGCGATCCGTTCTGTGCGACGGCTCGATAAACGAGGCTGCCGGGAAGCTGCGTTTCTGCGCGGAGCGAAGCTCCGGACGCGACGCTCAAACCGGCGCATAAAATGGCAACAATGATAAAACGCATGCGCGTGCGTTTCGGTAAACGAATGACGCCGCGCCTGCGTCGTCCACGCCATTGCAAACGCTCGGAATAGCCTATTTCTTAAGTATGATAATATAAAATTAAGGTCGCCGTCGGCGGATTCGAGCGATACGGCTTGAAGCTCGGGCCTCGTGAAAAGCTGCGTTCGCAGGTGCGACGACGCAACGGCTGCGCGCCTGCAAATTGCGCTCACGGCTCTCTGTTCGATCGCAGCCGCCCTATCGTCGCATTTCATCATCGATCTTCTCGGCGACTTCTTGCTCGCGCGCGACTCGTATGACGCGCTCGCGCACAACTCACGCGAAGCGGGAGCCGTTGCCCTGGGCATCTGCCTCATCATGACGCTCTTGCTCACCATGCGAGCCGCGCTTATCGAAGCGTGTGGGAACGAAGGAGCGCTGCTGGCATTGCTGCGGCGTGCCACGCCTCGCTCGCCGTGGCGACATTGGGCCGGCATAACGATCTCTTCGCTCGTGCTCGTCGCTGCGATGGAGGCGTGTGACGCCTTTCTCGCGGGACGCCCCTGCGACGACGCGATCGACCTTTTCGGCGGCTCGCTCTGGCTCGCGACTGCGGTCGCGGCAACCGTCGGTGCTCTCGTGTCGGTGTCGGCGAAAGCGTTGTTGCGCAGGCTCACGGAGATCCATCGCGTTTTGATCGCGCTCGTCGTAGCGATCGTTGCAATTGCCTTCGCTCGTCGCGCGCCGTCGACGTTCGTTCGGAGCTTCGCCCGGCGCACGTACGCGCCGGCCGCGGTACTCGGTTCGAGCGCCGGCGGCCGCGCCCCGCCGCACTTTCTTTCGCTCGTCTCTTTTTAAGTACGAAGCGCTAACGCCGATTCGGCGTTCTGAGGAAAGAAATTGCAACGGATATCTCGTCCGCGATTGCTTCACGCGATCGCGCTCCTTTGCGGTGTGTCGCAGTGCATACCGCTCCCAAGCTTTGCAGCCGACGCTCCCCCGAGCGAAGCCGGGGCAACCGTCACGGGCGTCGTGGACGACGCGCAGAGTGGTTTGCCGCTCGCAGACGCGACGGTTCGCGTCACGGGGACGTCCCTTACCGCAACGACCGGCCGCGACGGCGGATTCACGCTTTCGGGCATTGCGCCCGGCAGCTGCCGGCTGCGCGTGGAGCGAGGCGGTTATCAGCCGACCGATACGACGCAAATCGAACTCGGTGAGGGCGGTGCCCTCGCCGTAACCCTGACGGTGCAGCGAACCCCGACGGCGGCCCAAGATACGCTGCAGACGATCGGCTCGACGTCGGTTCGGGCGACGCAGTCGCTCCAACGCTCGAGCACGATCTATCGCTCTATATCGCCAGAAAGTCTTCTCGAAACGGGAGCGTTCCGCGCGGGCGACGCGCTCCGCCAACAGCCTGGAATCAATAACTCGATTGCGGGCGACACGGCGTCGCTCGGCGACGATTTGCAGCTGCAAATTCGCGGTCTCGGAGGCGCCGAAACACTGTCGATGCTCGACGGCCACCCGATTGCCTACGGCGTGCCGGGAGGTTTCAATTATCAGCTGTCGCCTGCGTTCGGATTGCGAAACATCAACGTGACGTACGGGTCGGCCGGTACGGAACTCACGGGCTACGACGCGATCGGCGGGGTTATCGATTCGCAGACGATCGAGCCCACGAAAGATTCGCGAACGAGCTTCATCCAAGGCTACGGCTCGTTCGATCGGGCCGTGACGGCGGTAACGACGACCGGAATATTAGGACGGCTCGGATACGCCTTCGAATTCGGAGTCGGCAGCCTCGACGGACCCTTCCATCAAGATTCGTTCTATCAGGCCGGGGCGGCGTACGATCCATCGGCCACGAACGCGGCCGTTCGCAATCTTGCCGTTTATAAAGACGATGGGACCGCCGTATCTCGAAACGGGTTGGAAAAGCTGCGTTACGATTTCAGCGCCGCGACGCACCTTACGCTGACCGCATTGCAGAGCGGATACTGGGAAGATAAGACGGGCAACGGAGACGGGGATTATCTGTCCCCGAACGTGGCGCTCGCGACGGGGCAGACGCTGTTGCAGCGAAAGGCCGCTATCGATGCGTGCCCTCCGGGCGAATTCACGGCGCGCAATGCGAATGGCGTCGCTTGGGGCACCGGCCCCGGGGGGAAACCGGACGGCGGCGCGCCCTGTCAAACGCCGGGCAGTTATGCCGGCTACGTTGCCGGTTGGCAAGGCGCCGGTCCCGCTTGGCAATCGTTTAACCTGAGCGACGAAGCGCTGCACTTCGAAAGCGACGGCGCCAAGCAAAACGTGCGTCTGGACGCATTTACGAACCGCTATCTTAACACGAACGACCGCACCTTCGAATTGCCGTTCAACGAAGTTCCGGGTGACAACCCGTCATTTCGCAACACGAACGTGGTGACGAGCGGCGGAACCGTATCCGATAGTTTCGTCGGCAAGAACAATGAGTTCGCGCTCGGGCTCGAATATCTGAATTCTGCCTACAATCTCTCGCGCAACGGAAGCTTACGAGGCGCGCCGATCGTTCATGAAACGGGCGAGTTCGTTCGCGACGCGTACCGCCCGGCGGGGTCGCCGGTAGCCGCATATGCGAGCGCCTACTTCAAGCATTCGACCACGACGAATTCGGCGTTCGTCGATCCGCGGCTTTCGGTCGTCTATTCGTTTCCGGGCGGGTCCGACGTGATTCGTGCGGCCGCGGGCGCCACGACCACGGAGCCTACCGCAGACCTCATCGATCAGCTCTTCACGCCCTCGAACCTCGTGACGGCCGGGGGTGGCGGCGGCGCGACCTGCGGCGGACTCAACTCCATCGGGTCCGCGCCTTCGTCGCTACTCGAGCCCGAACGCGGCGTCGATGAAGAACTCGCGTTCGGCCACCGGTTCTCTCAAGATTCGCAGGTTCAACTCGAGTTCTACAACACGAACGTCTATAATAAAATCTATTCGAGTCTCACACCCCTCGCCACGACGGGCGTCGGCTTCATCGCGCCGTCCGTGCTTTCGAGCGCGGAAGCGCTCATCGCCGCTAAGTGCGGCGTGTCGAATCCCGAGTCGCTGCTCGGTGTCTCGGGCGCCGTCAATCTCGGACAGCTACGGGCGCAGGGCTTCACGCTCTCCGGACGGCAACGTGTCGACGCGCGCACGTTCGTCGATTACGATTATGCGACGACCTCGACCGTACTCGTCTCGGCGCCGGTCACGTATCTGCAGAACAACCTGACGTCGGTCATCGGCGCGCAAGTCCCCTATCTTCCGCTGCACACGCTGAATTTTTCGGTCGATCGGCAGCTCGCGCCGCGCGTCGATTTGCGCTATACGTTGCACTCGATTTCCGACAACAATAACAAACACTCGGACGGTTACAACTATAGCGAACTGCGCGGTTCCGTGATTCTCGGTCGGGGAACGCTATCGGCCAACGTGTTCAATCTCTTCAACCAAGATGCGTATATCGCCGGTTACCTCGGTGAAGGCGTCCCGCTCGCGCTAAATCGATACGCGACCAAAGCGAGCTACGCGCCGTACCTCGGAGCGAACGCGACCGAACTCTTCGGCCTGCCCTATCGTTCGTTTTTCTTCAGCTACTCGTTGCAGGTACGCTGAGTTTTAAGGCAATGATAAACTCGTCTTAAACGAATCGATAGATGCCTTATGTAATGTTCGACTTTGCCATTCGTAACTAGAGGGAACCGTATGCACGACCGATCCGAGACGCGGGCGACCATGGTGGACATGAGCGATTTCGACCGCGTCGTGGTGACGTTGAATGCGAATCTCCCCTCACTGAAAAAGGCGAACGTACTCGCCGCTCGTCCGGGCTACATGCTCGGAGGGGACGGCTTTCCGACTCGAACTCCGGCGATCGTCGTAACGGTCGCCGCGAGTTTCGATCGGAACTCCGCCTCGCTGCCGGCGGCTATCGACGGGGTTCCGATCGACGTACGGGTTGCAACCGCCGCGCAAGAGCTGCAGATTCTCCATCCGCAGCGCTTCGCGGCCTTAGCGCGAAATACGCGTGACGAGTTCGTTCCGGCGAGTCCTCGGCAACAGGTAACGCTCGCGAGCGTCGATGCGAGCGAACCGCTCGCCGACGTCGATGCGGCGCGCAACATCCCGCAACTCCCCTACGAGGCGCCTCCCGCGCCGGTGACGCTCGATCCGGTAACCGATACCATGACGATCACGTGCAGCGTCAGTCCCGATACCGGATGGGAAACCCTCAAAGCATTTTTGGCCGCAACGCAAAGCGACCTGACGGTCGCGATGTACGACTTTACGTCGCAGCATATCGAAGCGGCCGTCGCGGCCGATCTCGCCGGTAAGGTCTTTTCGCTCGTCCTGGACCATCCGCCCAAGGACGCCTCCGCCGATCAAACCGACGAGCAAACGATCGCGCTTTTAGACGGTGCGCTGCCGTCCGGGTTCGGAAGCGTGTGGGCTCTAAGTCATACGGATCCGCTCGTCGACGCGTGGATATTCCAATCCGCCTATCACATTAAAGTCGCCGTTGCGGACGAGAAGCGCTTCTGGCTTTCCAGCGGCAACTGGAACAACTCGAATCAGCCGATTTTCGACTATACGGCTCCGAACCAAACGCTCGCCGAAAGCAGCGACCGCGATTGGCACGTCGTCGTCGACCATCCCGGACTTGCCGGGACGTTCAAAGCGTTTATCGATAGCGACTTCAGCGTCGCGGCCGAGCATCAAGCCGGCAGCACACCAAGCGAGCGGGATATCGTCCCTGGGCTGCCGGCGGGTGACGAGGTTCGTTCGGAAACGTTCAAACAGTTTTTCGCGGCGCAATCATTCTCCGGGCCCGTTACGATTACGCCCCTATTGACGCCGGATACCGGTATTTACGCACCGAGGATTCTCGCACTCATTAACTCGGCGCAGACGAACTTCTGGATGCAAACCCAGTACATCACCGCATTCGCGAACGATCCTGGTTTCGCCGCACTCATCGACGCGCTCGCGAGCGCGCAAAAACGCGGGGTGGAACTGCGATTGATCATGAGTCAGTATCAGCAAGAAACAATCCTCGAGGAACTGCAGAATGCCGGTCTCGCTATGGACGACGCGCACGTGCGGATCCAAAACCGCGTCCATAACAAAGGCATGCTCGTCGATGGACATCTCACCGTCGTGAGCAGCCAGAACTGGTCGGCCGCCGGGGTGCTGCGCAATCGCGACGCCGGGCTTATTATCGACTCGAGTGCGATATACGCATATTTCGCCGCGGTGTTCCAGCACGATTGGGACAACCTCGCAACGGCGAAACCTTCCGCGTAACGGTTCGCAATAATAGTTGTCGCCAAGGTATCGCCGATGCGGTTCGGGTATGCTCCCAGCATGCTGACCACAATCGCGACAACCCGCTGTGCTTGCAGAGCGGTGTCCTGCGCCTGGGTGAGCCACGCAAGTCTCGGAGTAAGGTGCGACAACGCTTTTACGGGCGGTGCGACGCCGCTCGCTTGGGCAACGATCGCAGACGTGGGGCTGTGTTGCCCTTCGTGCATCGCGATCAGTGAGTTGCGCGAAGCCGGGCCCGTACAACCGATTCGTTGGAGCCGGCAGCGGGGCGTCTTCCCGGGGTTTTTCGAGTAAGAGCACTCCGCGTCACCGCTATCGCGCGCCGCTCGGCTTGAAAGCCGGGCGGCGGCTTGCGTTTTAAGGTGACGCCGGCGTGTAATCGAGCGGAGTCGTATCGAGTTTCACTTTCGTTTCGAAATAAATCGGCGTAATGCCGGCGTGGAGATTCACGATCGGCGTCGGTCGGATGTTACCGTTCGAGCTCGAGAAGTCGAACATGTCGAGCAGATTGTCGGCGCGCCGATCGGTCGTCCCGAGCGACGGTAGGTTCCAGTTGTATTCGATGAACTTAAGCAAACTGCCGTATTCGTGCCGAACGTGCGACACATATTTTCGCTTCGAGTACGCGGACGCCACAATCAGCGGGACGCGAAAGCCCAAACCGTTGTTGTCGAGCTTCGTCGGCCGGACGTGATCGTACCACCCTCCCGGATCGTCCCACGTCACAAAGAGCGCCGTGTCTTTCCAATAACCGGCGGGCGAAGTCATCAGCGCATTCACGAGATCGGCATTGTAATCCGGCCCGAAGCTCGTAGTCGCTTGCGCGTGATCGGATGCGATGACGGGCGGATTGAACCAAGAGACCGCCGGCAAATTGCCGTTCGCAATGTCGCGAAATTCGCGACCGACGCCGCCGCGCGAGATCACGTCTTTCTGCCAATCGGGTCCGTTCCGCACGAGCGCGAACGCGTCTTCGGGCTGGGTGCTGACGTCGAATTCTTTGCCGGTCGTGAGATAGCTTAAGTCGTTCGAATAGTACGCCCACGAGAGTCCGTAGGAATCGAGCATGTTCCCGAGTGTGGGCGTCTTGTATAGACAGGGGAATTCGGTGCCGGCGATGTCGCCCTGCGCGTTGAGATACGGCACCGTCGTGCCGGCGGGCGAATCGCACCCCCAAATGAGTGCGTTCGACGGATCGTCTGTTTGATTTCCCGACGTTCCTGCGATGATGAACATGTGCCCGGGATAGCTCGGGCCCGTTTGCGATGCGAACATGTTGTCCGCCACGGAGAATTGCTTCGCGATATCCCAATACGGCTTCACTTCTGCGTACGGCAGGTAGCCGTACGGATACGTGCTCGATGCGGTGACGCCGATGCACGAGGCCGGCGTCGTATCGAAGCCGTCCATTTTGCCGCCGTCGAAATTCTTTACCCACGCTTCATGCGAATGGTCCGGATCGCACACCCCTTCGTAGGGGGTCGGTGCGAGGGCGATCGTCTGACCGAGATGGCCGCGGCCACTCGTAACGCTGTTGGCACCGGGAAACCCGCGAAACATGTTATCGAACGAGCGGTTTTCCATAACGACGATGATGACGTGTTTGATCGGCGTGCGTGTCGCTCGCGCGGTACTCGTGCCTAAGGGCTCGAACCACGAAGCGGCGACGGCTTCGCTTCCACAAGTGAGAACCGCACACCCGATGGCAAGGGACCGAATACATCCATTTGACAAGTGACTTCTCCTACGCCGGCGACTTCGTTCGTGTCTCCCGTCCGGCTTAAGATAAGATTAAGCATGCGCACGTTTCTCGGCCAGTTACGAATCCAAGCGCAGCGAGGAAGATCGTCTAGCGCCCTAGAGCACGTGCTGCGCGACTAAACTTCCGGCAGCTACGAGCAGTACGACCGCGAGCACGCGTACGAGCGCCGGCGTCGAAAGCCGGCGCGCGGTTTCGGCACCGAATTGCGCGCCGATAGCGCCCCCGATCGCGAGCGGAATCGCCAGGAGCCAATAGATATCGCCGTTCAACCAATGCGTCGCAACGCCGAAAGGCGACGATAATAAAATAACAAAATGCGACGTCGCACCGACGATATGCGCGGGCAACAAGAATCCGCGCAAGAGTAGCGGGACGACGAGAATGCCGCCGCCGATGCCGAAGAAACTCGATACGAAGCCCGTCGCGACGCCGGCGACGGCGACGAGCGGAGCGCTCGTTTGATACTCGAACGTTTCGCCGCTTTGCTTATCGTAAAAGCGCTGCGTGCGGCCCCAAGGTAACCGCGCATGCGTAACGGTCGCATCTTTGGCTTTGCCCTTACGTAACAAGTCGAGCGCGAGCAACGCCAAGATCGCGGCGTATGCGAAGTCGAAGCCGCTTACGTTCGAATGTTTGAGAAGGAGCGCTCCGAGAATGCTCCCGGGTATGCCGAGCAATCCCATCGTAAAGCCGAGCCGCTTCTCGATGCGGCCCTGTCGCCAAAATGCGATCGACGCGCTCGCGACGTTCGCCGTAACGAGAAAGAGCGACGTCCCCGCGACGAGGGTGGGCGGCAGATGGAAGAGCAACCGCAACGCCGGGATCGCGATGAATCCGCCGCCGAGACCGACGATGGAACCGAGGAAGCTCGCAAATAGCCCGAGCGCGAGCATCTCGATCGCCAAAGCGATCCCGTGGGGCGTCATGCCGTCGAAGAAGTAATTACAAAATTATTGCACGCGGCCGATGTAACGGCGATCGCGCGTATCGATACGAATAACGTCGCCCGGATTGACGAAGAGCGGTACCTGCACGGTCGCGCCCGTCTCGAGCTTGGCCGGCTTCGTCGTTCCCGTCGCCGTATCGCCCTTAAAGCCCGGATCCGTATCTTCTACTTTTAGTTCCACGTGCGCCGGAAGGCTGACGCCGATCGGCGTGCCGTCGTGCAACTGCACGTCGATCTTCATGCCGTCTTTGAGAAAGTCGGCCGGATCGCCGATGATGTCGCGCTGCAGCGTTACGGTTTCGAACGACTCGGCATCCATGAAATAGAAGCCATCGGTGTCGCTATAGAGCATCTGCATCTCGCGATTGTCGACGGTCGCACGTTCGAGCTTCTCGCCGGCGCGAAAGGTTCGTTCCACGCTCGCTCCGCTCTTGACGTTTTTGAGCCGCGTCCGCACGAACGCCGAGCCCTTCCCCGGCTTGACGTGCAAGAACTCGATGACCGTCCAGAGTTGACCCTCGATGACGATGGTGACGCCGTTGCGAAAATCGTTCGAAGAAATCATAACGGGCGCAACCGTTAGCCGCTCCGCCGGGACTCGCCTGTTGCGTTCGCCGTCCGGACCGGCGCGCCGAAACGAACTCTCGGCTCGCGGCCCGCACGCAAGCGCGCGATATTGGGGCGATGCTTTAGCACGATAACGATCGTCACGAGCACTGCAGCGAGCGCGATCGCTACGATGTGCGGATAGACGACGACGAGTACAATCGCGGAAATCACCGTCGCCGCGAGCGAACCGAGCGACGAGAAGCGCGACCGTGCCACGACGGCGACCCACACGAACGCGAACGTCAAGCCGGCGAGTCCCGATAGCGCGCAGAGCGCTCCGAGCCAGGTCGCGACGCCCTTGCCGCCACGATAGCGCAGCCAGGGCGAATAGCAATGTCCGAGGACGCTGAAGAGAGCGGCCGTCGCGGCCGCGCCGTCGCCCGCGAGATGCAACTCGATTGCGGTCGGAAAGGCGCCTTTGAGCGCGTCGAGCACGAGTACGGCTGCGCCCGCGCCGCGGCCATAGGTCCGCAGCGCGTTCGCGGCGCCGATATTTCCGCTGCCCGCGCTACGAATATCGCTCTTGTAGAACAGCCGCCCGACGATGACGCCGAACGGAATCGAGCCGATAAGGAACGAGCCGAGCGCGACGAGCCCGAGTACCCAGCCGAGGTGGTGGCTCACCCTTTCGTCGTGTCTTCTTCACGGCGTGCGCGAAATTCGAGTTTGAGCGGCACGCCTTCGAAATCGAAGTTCGCGCGCAACGTATTCTCGAGAAAACGCGTGTAGCTCGTCGAGACGAGTTCGGGATCGTTGCAATGGAAGATGAAGAGCGGCGGATGCGTCGCGACCTGCGCTGCGTAATAGATACGCAGCGGTTTGCCGCCGCGGCCCGGCGCCGGGTGGGCGTAGACGGCTTCGCGCACGACGGCATTGAGTTTGGGTGTCGGAACGCGCCGGTTCAGGTTTTCGGCAACTTTGAGCACGAGCGGCATCAGGCTACCCAGACGGCGTTTCGTAAGCGCCGATAAGAACGTCACGGGAGCGAACGAGGCGAACGGTATCGCTTCGTGGATGACGTCGGTCAGCTCGCTTTGCGAAAAGTCCGCATCTTGCTGCAACGCGAGATCCCACTTGTTCGCGACGATAATGAGGCCTTTACGTTCCTCGAGCACCATGCCTGCGAGCCGCAGATCTTGCGCGAGAATGCCTTGCATCGAATCCATGACGAGCAGCGCGATATCGCAGCGCGCGATCGCGCCGAGCGAACGCAGCGAAGCATAATATTCGATCGAGCCGTGGTGCTTCGTCTTACGCCACACGCCTGCCGTATCGATGAGGCGCAACTTATGCTCCTCGAATTCGAAGAGCGTGTCGATCGCGTCGCGCGTCGTGCCCGCGACGTCGGAGACGATCGAGCGCTCTTCGCCGAGTAGCGAATTGAGCAGCGACGACTTGCCGACGTTGGGACGGCCGACGATCGCGAGCGCGAGTTCCGTGTCTTCTTCGGGTAAATCGGATTCTGCGGGAAGACGTTCGACGATCGCATCGAGCAGATCGCCCGTGCCTTCACCGTGCAGCGCCGAGACGACGATCGGTTCGCCGAAACCCAGGCGCGCGAACTCGCCCGGAATAAGCGCTTTCACGCGGTCCGATTCGGCTTTGTTGGCAACGAGCACGACGGGGCGGCGCGTTTTGCGCATGATGTGCACGACGTCGTCGTCGAGCGGCGAAAGCCCGGCAGCGGCATCGACCACGAAGACGATCACGTCGGCTGAGTTGGCGGCGATTTCGGCTTGCGCGCGCGTGCGTTTGGCCATATCGTCGCCGGTTTCGGCATCCGTATCGATGCCCGCCGTGTCGATGACGCTGAACGTGCGGCCGCGCCATTCGGCATGTGCGTAGAGGCGGTCGCGCGTGACGCCCGGCGTGTCGTCGACGATTGCGAGACGTTTGCCGACGAGCCGATTAAAGAGCGCGCTCTTGCCGACGTTCGGCCGCCCCACGATGGCGACCGTCGCCGGGCGCACTTTCACCGAGAGTTCCATGGCCATAATCGTTACGCTTCGCCGCGCGGGGTCCACGGACCGTGCGGCGAACCGGTATGTCGTGAAATTCGGCCGTCTCGCCGCACTTTTATGCGCGCTCGTCAGCGCGTACATAGTGGACGCGGCAGCGGCGCGAGCGGCCGCGGCACCCGCCGGTGGCGTCTACGTAACGACGTTGCCGAGCAGTGCCGACGTGTGGTTCGACGGCACGTACATCGGCCGTTCGCCTGCATTGATCGGCGGCGTGTCGCCGGGGCGGCACGCCGTGACCGTGACGAAAAGCGGCTGGGCGGTGCGAGAACTCGACGTGAGCGTAACGGCCGACGTGGTGGCCCTCGCGAGCACGCGGCTCGTCGCCGGCCCTCGCGCGCTCGCGGGTACGGCAACGGGCAACCTCGCGCTTCGGGCCGTTCCCGCGGGGGCGACGCTCGCGCTTGACAGCGCTCCCTTGACCGTGTCCGCCGGGCAAACTCGGGCGGTGCCGGCTGGGCCGCATCACCTCACGGTCGCGACGGCTCACGGTACGACGACGCTCGCGATCGACGTCTTGCCGGACACGACGACGAACGTCGTGGTGGGTTCCCCGCGTACCGGGGGGCGGTCCGCGGTCGTCGCTCCGGCCGAAGATTATCTGCCGACCGACGCCTTCTCCGTGTCCGGCACGAAGGTCGTCATCCGTTACGCGGGGCACGTCGTCATCGCGCGTCTGGGAGAAGTAACGGTGCTCTACGATCGCAGTTCGCAAACCTACGACGCCGCCGCTGAACAGATCGGAAGCAAGCTCTACCTGCCCCTCGTCTTGCTGCAAAAGCTGGCCGGAGACACGTCCAATTAGATGCCTCCGCTGACGCTACGGCATGAAGGTATTTTGGAATTGTTTCGCCCTAAAGGGCGAGTCTCTCGGGCGCAAAGCCCGAGAGACGGGCGAATATAAATTATGATGGGAATCTAGATAGCCGTGCCCAGTATCTATATCGAAACGTTCGGTTGCCAGATGAACGAAGCCGATTCGCAGTATATCGCGGATCGCGCGGCGTCGTCGGGCTATGCCGTTACGTCGCAAGCGGCTGCGGCGAATGTCGTCGTACTCAATACGTGCACCGTGCGCGATAACGCCGAGCGCCGCGCGTACGGCCGCATGTCGCACTTTCGCGCGCTCAAACTCGCCGATCCCTCGGTAAAGCTGATCGTATGCGGTTGCCTCGCGGAGCAAGATCGCGATCGCATGCATGCGACCGCCCCCTATCTCGACGGCGTCTTCGGCACGAGCGATCTCGTGCGGCTCGGAGATGCGCTCGATGCGTGGAGCGCGGATTTCGACGGCGACGAGGATCTCACGCAAGAACGGTTGTTGCTGCGGCCGATGGGCGGCGAAGCGGACTGCGTCGGCGACGTTTTCTCGCACCTGCGCGCGTTCGTCAACGTGCAACGCGGCTGTTCGTACTATTGCACCTATTGCATCGTGCCGTACGTGCGCGGACGTTTCGATAACCGGCCGCTTGCGGATATCGTAAACGAAGTCGAGCGCGCGATCGCCCGTGGAGCGCGCGAGGTAACGCTCGTCGGGCAAACGGTGAACGCGTACAAGGAACCGGCGACCGGTGCCGACTTCGCAGATTTACTGACGAGCCTGGCCGCGTTGCCCGGGCTCGATCGCTTAACGTTTCTCACTTCACATCCCAAAGATTCGACGGATAAGCTCGCGCGTACGCTCGGTGCGTTGCCACAGCTGTCTCCGCGCTATCATCTGCCGGTGCAATGCGGCTCGGATCCGATCCTACGGCGCATGAATCGCAAATACACGGTTGCCGAGTATCGAAAGAAGATCGCGACGTTCCGGGCGCATTGTCCGGATTGGGCGCTAACGACCGATCTAATCGTCGCCTTTCCCGGCGAGACGGAACGTGATTTCGAGCAGACGCTCGCGCTCTGCGAGGAGATGCGCTTCGCGCAAGCGTTCATGTTCGTCTATTCGCCACGGCGCGGAACGCCCGCCGCGCACTGGGAGCAGATTCCGCTCGAAATCGGCAACGCGCGCCACAAACGGCTCGCGGAAACCGTCGATCGAAGCGTGCGCGCGTGGCACGAACCGAAAGTCGGCCGCGTGGTGCGCGCGCTCGTGCAAGGACCGTCGCGTAAAGATCGCTCGAAACTCGCGGCGAAGACGGCGGATAACGTCACCGTCATCGCTCCGGCGGGGGAGCTCGCGACAGCGACGCTCCTCGAGCGGCCGTGGCTCGACGTACTCGTCGACACCGCGTTTACTTGGGGCTGCACGGGCGAAATCGTCGGTACCGCGGCGCGTTTCGACGCGACCGCCGTTGCCGAGCGTTACCGGACGACCATCGATCTCATTGCCCACGCGTAGAAGCGGCGCCGCGTGAGCGACGCTCGCTATTCGCCCCTACTCGAGCAGTATTTCGAAATGAAGGATCGCTATGCGGAAGCGATTCTCTTGATGCGGGTCGGAGATTTCTACGAAGCGTACGGCGAGGACGCGAAGACGATCGCCGCCGCATTGCAAATCGCACTTACGTCGAAAGAAGCGGGCAGCGGACAGCGCGTCGCGATGGCGGGCGTGCCGCATCACGCGCTCGACGGTTATCTTGCCAAACTCGTCGCGCAGCAGCGGGTCGTGGCACTCGGAGAACAGCTCGAAATCCCGGTACCGAACAAACTCGTGCGACGCGACGTGATGCGCGTGGTTACGCCCGGTACGTTAATCGAAGAAAATCTGCTCGCGCGCGGAAGCGATAATTATCTCGTCGCGTTGACGACGGGTGGCGATGCGATCGCGCTCGCCTATGCGGATATTTCGACCGGCCGTACCGCCGCGACGGCGTTCGCGGGGGAGAACGGTCTCGACGATGCGCTCTCGGAACTCGTGCGCCTCGCACCGGCGGAGATCGTCGCAGACTTGCCTTCGGAGATTCGTGCGACGATCGCGGCGCAGTTGCCGGCGGTACGCATCTCGACGACGCCGCTCGCATCGGTCGGCGTGCCGCAGGCGCAACTCCTCGACGGATTTTCGCTCGATGAATCGGCCGCCATGCGTCGCGCGCTCGGCTCGCTCGCAGCGTTCGTGCGGCGCGTCGGGTTTCGTTCGCCCGAGGGCGCACTGCGCGAGCCGCAGTATTACCGCGCGCGCGCGTTCGCCCAGCTCGATGCGAACTCGCGCCGCCATCTCGACCTCACGAAGTCGCAAGGCCAGAATGCGAAAGCGACACTGCTCGCGACGATCGATCGCTGCAAAACGGCGATGGGTTCGCGCATGCTCTCGCGCTGGCTGCTCGCGCCTCTCGTCGACGCTGCGGCCATCGCCACGCGCGCGGATCGCGTGGCCGTGCTGCTCGACGATTTTCCGGCGCGTGCGGCGCTACAGGACGCGCTCGCGGGCGTGTTCGATCTCGAACGAATCGCGCAAAAGGTTCGCTTCCGGCGCGTCTTGCCGCGCGACCTCGGGTCGCTGCGCCGGAC
>CAXTIY010000024.1:0-16706 GCA_964244215.1 uncultured bacterium | reverse complement strand
AAAGTCGGCGCTGTAAGGAGCGCAAGCGGCAGTTTTCGCTTCGTGCCGGCAGCGGCTCCCCGCGTTCCGGCTCCCGTCGAACAATTCGCATCTGCGCTTTGTTGATACGACGGTCGCTTCTACCCGTGGCCCACGGGCACGCGCTGCTCGGCGGCTGCATATGCCCGCGCCGGGAGATCGAGCTAACGTACCGATGTTCTCGAATAACGGCGTTCACGTGGGTCACTTTATTCTGGGTGCACGCGAATAGCCGTACGCCGCCGCTCCGGACGCTTCGTCTCGACGGAACTTGCCAGGACAACGGTCGCGCGCGGAAAGAACAAGCACCCGTGAAGTCGCTCGCGCGCTTGGTCTCGATGCTTCTGCTCGTTTGTGTCGTACGTGTTCCTACGCTCGCGGCCGCCTGGCCCACTCCTATCGACGGCACGTACGTCGTCCCGCAATTCCGCTTCGCCGATGGCGAGACACTGCAGGATTTGCATCTTCATTACGTCACGCTCGGTACGCCGAGCCGCGATGCGCAAGGCCACGTAACCAATGCGGTGCTGATCTTGCACGGCACCGGCGGCGACGCACACCAGTTTCTCAACGACCGCTTTGCGGGCGTACTCTTCGTTCCGGGCGGCATACTCGACGCAAAAAAATACTTTATCGTACTCCCGGATTCGATCGGTCACGGCAGCTCGTCGAAGCCGAGCGACGGGCTGCGCGCTCGCTTCCCCCATTACGGCTACCGCGACATGGTCGCAGCGCAACATCTGGTGCTGACCGACGCGCTGCATGTCGACCACCTGCGTCTGGTCATGGGAACGTCGATGGGAGGAATGCACACGTGGTTATGGGGTGAGATCTATCCGTCCATGATGAACGCGCTCATGCCGCTTGCAAGCCTGCCGATCGCTATCAGCGGCCGCAATCGCGTTTGGCGCGACATGATCGTAGACGCGCTACGCGACGATCCGGACTATGAAGCAGGCGATTACGCACGTGAGCCGATCCATGGACTGCGCGCGGCTTGGGATATCGAGTGGATCTTTGGAAGCGCGCCGGCGTACGACCAGGCGCTCATGCCGACACAAGCCGCGTCCGACGCCTATTTCGCGGAACATATCAAACCGTCCGCGGAACGTTTCGATGCCAATGACATGATTTATCAGTTCGAGGCGTCTCGTGATTACGATCCGCAATCGCGGCTCGGTACGATCAGCGCGCCGCTGCTGGCGATCAATAGTGCCGACGATCAGATTAACCCGCCGGAGCTCGGGATCGTCGATCGTGAGATCCGCAACGTTTCGCATGGAAGCTTCGTGTTGCTCCCGGTTACATCTGCGACGCGTGGGCATGGAACTCATAGCCTTCCGGCGATCTGGGGTCCGTACTTGGCCGAGCTGCTCGCCCGGTCGTAGGTCGTTTAGGCCGTCGACAAACGCATCTTCGGCCTCAACGTCACATGGTCGGACGGCTCGATCTCGTTCGCGCTACGCGAGTTCGTGCTGTTCGACGCGCAGCGGCAAGCCGCGAAGAAATCTTTGGCTTGTTCCACGTGGAACGTTCAAGTCAAGTGGCGTCGACGCATTGCCTGCGGAACGTCATCCGCGTCAATGCTGCGCGGCGCCACCACCAGCATGGCTCGAATCGTCACAACCGCTCGTCTGGCTCCCTATCCAAATAGAGCGGAGGCCAACTAACCACGGTCACGCTCTGTCGGCCGCAATATTACCCCGGTGCGAGCGCTTGCTCGAAGGCAATTTGGCGCTTGAGCAGTGCGAGCAACGCTTCGCGCTCGTTGAGCGCCGGCTCATCGTAAACCGCTTCGAGCAGGCGTCGTAAATGAACGCCGACCAGCGGACCGCCACGCGAGCCCGATGGGAGCACCTGCGCCGCCACGAGCTCCCGGATAACGTCGGCGCCGTTCACGGCGAGGTCTCGTTCCGCCAGAGCCGGTTTCCGCTCGAGCAATTCGGCGATGCGCGCTTCGAAGAGCTCGTTATCGTCGCCGCGTTTCGGCAGCCCGCTCCCGGCAATGTCGGCATGGCGCAAGGCGAATTGGCGTTGTAGTAAGTCGACGCCGATATTCCGAATAAAACGGCGCAGCGTGCCGTCCTTCTGATCGGCACCGGTCGCATACATGTGGTTGCGTACGAGCGACACGCTCTGCCCGATTTGCTCGCTCGAGAAGCGCAAGCGCTCGAGTAGTTCGTGCGCCATCTCCGCCCCGACGATTTCATGACCGTAGAAGTGCGTTCCGTCTTTGGTGCGCGGCTTGCCGACATCGTGTAGAAGCGTGGCTAAGCGCAAAACGAGGTCGCCCGGCGGCGTCGCGTCGAGGCTTGCGAGGTTGTGCCGGTAGACGTCGTAGCGGTGAAACTCATTTTGGTAGACGCCGATGCCTTCGGCGACTTCTGGCAAGACGTAGCGAAGTAAGCCCGTTTCTCGCATGATGTCGAGGCCGATCGACGGCCGCCCGGCGAGGGCGATGAGTTTGACGAGCTCATCTCGCACCCGCTCGGGCGAAACGCTCGTTACGAGCGCGGCCGCCGCTTCGATCGCCGCGCGCGTACGCGGCGTGAGCGCGAAGTCGAAGCGTGCGGCGAATTGGGCGGCACGCAGCATACGCAGCGGATCTTCTTCGAACACAGCCTCGTGCAAGATATCGATGCGCCGCTCCGCGATATCGTCCGCACCGCCATGGGGATCGACGATGTCCCCGGCCGGCAAAGCGCGAGCGATCATGTTCATTCGAAAATCTCGCCGGCCGAGATCGTCTGCAAGCGGGATGGACGGCCCCGACTCGACTTCGAACTGACGATGCCCGACGCCGGTCGAGCGCTCCCGTCGCGGAAGCGCTACGTCGACGCTGTGGCCCCCAACCGCCACCTTTACCACGGCGAACGACGCTCCGACGATATTCGTCGGGCCAAGTGACCGCAGACGCGCGATTAGCTCGTCGAAGGCGACGCCGACGACCACGTAATCCAGATCCTTCGCGACGCGTTCCTCACCGTCACGTTGCGATCGCAACTCATCCCGAACGCGGCCGCCGACGGCATATAGGGCGTCCGGCGGCAATACGCCCGCCAGTCGTGCGTCGATCCAGGCGGCATCCTCAGGCATCCGAGCGCTCCCAACACAGCGGGCGCTTCGCCGGGATGCCGGCCCGACGCGGAAAGCGCTGACCGGTCGCTTCCGTCTTGCGTACGAGCAGCAAGCACCTCTTATCGCCCGCTGCTTCGAGCGCGATCTCGTTTTCGACGCGAGCTCCGAGAACGAGTGCAGCATCGGTCGCGGCGGCCCGCTCTTGCGGCGATAGCTCCCCGCGCTGCAAGATCGCAAGACCGCCGACGGTCAGGAACGGAATCGTCAACTCAATCACCGTCGTGACGCTCGCCACGGCGCGCGCCGTGGCCGCGGCGAACGATTCGCGAAGCTCGCTCGTGCGAGCGGCATCTTCAGCCCGCACGGCTCGCACCGTCACCGGGAGTTCGAGTTCGCGCGCCACCTCTTCGAGGAAGCGCGCTTTCTTGAGCGTGGATTCGACGAGCGTCATCCGCAGCCCCGAGGCGATCGCAAGCGGGATCGCCGGAAACCCGCCACCGCTGCCGATATCGATCAGCGGCTCGTTGATATAGGGCAAGAGACGTAGAGAGTCTCGCACGTGTTCCGCCGCGCTACCGATATCTTTAGCACCGGTTAGGTTCAAGGCTGCATTGCGCTCGAGCAGCGAACGCACGTAGCGTTCCATCCGGCGCGCGACGCTCTCATCGAGATCGAGCGTCGCGACGATTGCCGAGAGCGGCGCACTCAAACGGGAACCGGTACGTCCGATGCGGTGCTCGCGGCGAGCGACCGAGCGCGTCGTAAGGCGATCGCGAGGATCGCCACGTCGGCCGGTGCGACCCCCGCAATACGTCCCGCAGCACCGAGCGAACGCGGCCGATAGCGCGCGAACTTCTCGCGCGCCTCGAGCGATAGCGCCGCAACGCGTGCGAAAACGAAGTCGTCCGGAACCGGCACGTCTTCCGTACGGGCCGCGCGCGACACCCCTCGCTCTTGGCGTCGCACGTAACCCTCGAGCTTGAGTTCGATCGCGGTACGCTCGAGCGTGTCGGCATCGATGTCCGGCATCGCAAACGCGACGTCTGCGGCGACGACGTCCGGGCGCCGTAGCGCCTCGGCGACGGATACGCCGCGCAAGCCCGGCGCCGCGTCGCTCTGCAAGCGTACGCACCGCGCAGACTCGAGCGTCCGCTTCAGGCCGTCGCGCCGCACGCGAAAGGCTGCGTACGCGTCTTGCGGCAGCAACCCGAGCGAGTGGCCGAGCTCCGACAAACGCGAATCGGCGTTATCGTGCCGCAAGAGCACGCGATGCTCGGCGCGCGAGGTCAACATGCGATACGGTTCGTCGACGCCGCGCGTCACGAGGTCGTCGATCAGCACGCCGATGTACGCTTGCGCCCGGCCGAGCACGACGGGCTCGCACCCTTGCGCGGCGCGCGCGGCGTTGATACCGGCCATCAAACCCTGGGCGGCTGCCTCCTCATAGCCGGACGTGCCGTTGAGTTGCCCGCAATGATAGAGCCCGCGAACGCGGCGCGTTTCGAGCGACGCGAACAACTCCGTCGGCGGCACGTAATCGTATTCGACCGCATATCCGGGACGAAGCATCTCCGCGCGTTCGAAACCCGGAAGCGTGTGCAGCATCGCGAGCTGAATATCCGCGGGCAGCGACGTCGAGAAGCCGCCGACGTAGACGGATTCCGTTTCCCAGCCTTCGGGCTCGACGAAGATCAGATGCGACGGGTTGTGGGAAAACTTAACTACTTTATCTTCTATCGACGGGCAGTAGCGCGGACCGATGCCGGCGATGAGATCGAGTCCGTAGAGCGGCGAGCGATGCAGATTGTAGCGCACGAGCGCGTGCGTACGTTCGTTCGTCGTTACGATATGACAGGGGAGCTGGGGTCCTGCAAACGTGGTGACGCCGCGATAAGAGAACGCGAGTGGCACGGAGCTCGGCGCCTGATAGCGCATCGCCGCGTAATCGAGCGAGCGCCCGTCGACGCGCGGTGGCGTACCCGTCTTGAGCCGACCCGTCGGGAAACCGAGGCGCCGCAAGGTTTGCGCGAGCACGAGCGCGGGCGGTTCGCCGAGACGGCCGGCCGCCTCGGAGAACTCGCCGCGAAAGATGCGACCACCGAGAAACGTTCCCGTCGCGAGGACCACGCGCCGCGCGCGATACGTGCGTCCGTCGGAAGTAACGACGCCGCGCACCGCGCCCGCTTCGATAACGAGATCTTCGATAAGTCCCGCAACGATCGTAAGCTGTGGGAGCGCGCGCAACAGTTCGGTCGTGACCCGCACGTAACTCGCTTTATCCGCTTGCGCCCGCAAAGCGCGCACCGCCGGTCCCTTCGACTCGTTGAGGAAACGCACGTGCAGCGCGCAGCGATCGATGATGCGCGCCATCGCGCCGCCGAGCGCGTCGATCTCGCGAACGAGTTGCCCCTTCGCGCTGCCGCCGATCGACGGATTACAGGCGAGCGTAGAGATCCGTTCGGTATCGCCCGTAACCAGGATCGTCGCGACCCCCATGCTCGCTGCCGCGTGCGCCGCCTCGACGCCCGCGTGACCTCCGCCGACGACGATAACGCCCGCGTCGTCGCCTCTCTCGTCCATTACGGGCATCGTATCACTACTTGCCGACGCAGAAACGCGCGAAGACGCCGTCGAGGACCGCTTCGCTCGCGTCGCGGCCGGTCAACTCGGCGAGCGCCGCCCGCGCGGCGAAAAGATCGCCCGCGACCAGATCGACTTCGTCACCGCGCGAGAGCGTCTCGAGCGCGAAGCCGAGCGCGCGGCGCGCTTCGAGCACGGCGTCGGCCTGCCGGGCGGTTCCGAGGTGCGGCCGCGCGAGATCGTCGCTCGCGCTACCGGCGAGCCGGGCGAGCGACGCCCGGACGCGTTCGATATCGAGCGGTTCGCGCGCGCTTCCGGCCAGCGCCTCGCTTTCCACCGCTTCGCGCGCTTCGAAGCCGGCCGATCCGAGGTCGAGCTTATTGAATAACACGAGTCGCGGCCGTTCGCGCGTCCGTCGCAAGATTGCGGCAGCTTCGGGACCGAGCGGCTGCGAACCATCGACCACCACGAGCGCGAGCGTGGCGGTCGCGAGCGCCGCTTCGCTGCGCGCGATGCCGGCCGCTTCGAGCGGATCGCCCGGCTCGCGCAGGCCCGCGGTATCGATGAGCCGAGCCACGATGCCCGAACCGAGCGCCGCCGTTTCCTCGATCGTGTCGCGCGTCGTTCCTGCAAGCGTGGAGACGAGCGCTCGCTCGTCGCCGAGCAAGCCGTTAAGGAGCGACGACTTCCCGGCATTGGGCGGCCCGACGATCGTCACGGAAACGCCCTCGCGCACGAGCCGCCCGCGTTCCCACGTGCCGGCCAAATCCGCGAGCGCTCGCTCGACCGCCCCAATGCGGCCCGCGAATTCCGAGCGCACCGGCGCTTCGACTTCGTCCGGAAAGTCCAGTGCTGCGGCGAGTTCTTCGCCGAGCGCGGCAAGTTCGCTCGCATGACGCTCGATTTCTAGCGCGAGGCCGCCGGAGAGGCGGGCTGCGGCCGCCCGTACGGCGCTGCGATGTTCGGCTGCGATAACGTCGGCGACGGCTTCGGCCGCCGTGAGGTCGAGTTTGCCCGCCTCATAGGCGCGACGGGTAAATTCTCCCGCCGCCGCCATGCGCGCGCCGCCGGCGAAGGCCGCGAGCAGTAACTCGCGCGCGACGGCGGGAGACCCGTGCCCGTGCAATTCGACGACGTCCTCGCCCGTATAGCTGCGGGGTCCTGGGAAGAAGAGCGCGAGCCCGTCGTCGATCAGCGAGCCGTCGGCGGCAACGAACGCTCGCCGTTCGGCAACGCGCGGCCGCAGCGACCGGCCGCCGCGCGTCATGCCGCATGCGATCCGGAGCGCATTAGGCCCACTCAGGCGCACGATGCCGATCGCGCCGCGGCCGGGAGCGGTCGCGAGCGCCGCGATCGTCTCGCGCGGCTCGGAAGCGTTCAAGCGACGGCCCGCGGCAACGGATTCGAGCCCCGGCGAAGCCGAGCCATACCTAGGCCGGGCGCGGAATGACCACGACGCGCCGCTCGGGCTCGACCCCGCTCGATTCCGTCGTCACGAACGGATTGTCGGCGAGCGCGAGATGGATGACTTTACGCTCGGACGGCAGCATCGGTTCGAGCGATATCGCGCGCTTTTCGCGTAGCGCTCGCTCGAGCATCGCAAGCGCCAAGCCCTTGAGCAAATCGGCGCGGCGGGCGCGGTATCCCTCGGCGTCGATCGTGAAGTAGTGACGATCTTTTTTAACGCCGGCATTGACCATATTGTTGAAGATCAGGTTGAGCGCTTCGAGCGTATGGCCGTGCCGCCCGATGAGATTGGCAAGATCCGGACCATCGATCTCGAGATATTCGCCTTCCGTCCGCGCGTAATAGCGGACGTGCGCGCCCGCGATGCCCATCTTTTCAAGAAGCTGTTCGAGCAACTCGCGGGCCGGGCGCGCCGACTCGGGCTCGGGCATCGTCGCATTGCGCGGCGCCGGACGTTGCGGAACGAATTCTCGGCGGGGCGCCATCGGCGGGCGGCCGCCCGTCGCGGCTCCGGCCCCAAAGCCTCCGCTGGGCGGATTGTTGAACGGTCCGCGCGGGCGGCCGCCGCGACGGCGTTGCCCGTATCCGCGGTCATCGCCACCTTCGGGCGCTTTGTGATCGTCATCCATTTTAGCTCATCCTTGTTCGAACGGTGCGGCGCGCCGGCTAGCGGCGCGAACGGCGGCCGCGGCGCGCGGCGCGGGAGCCGCCGGCTTGCCCCGTGCCGTCTTTGACGAGCGACCCGTCGGCCAGCGCCACGGTCGCTTTTCCGCTTACCGCGGAGTTCTTGCCCGTCACGTTGACCACGGTTCCGGCTCCGGCAGCGACGAATGCGGTGCGCGGAAAGCGGCGCATATTGTAGAGCTGCTGAGCCATCGTAAATACGTTGAACGCGAGCCAATAGATGATCAGCGCCGAGGGCCACGCAAATTTGAAGCCCATGTAGCCGACCATTGCAGGCGAAACGAACGCCATGATCTTTTGCTGCTGCGCTTGCTGTTCGTCCATCGCCGGGCTCGTGAAGCGAACGCTGAAGTACATCGAGACGATGTAGAGCACGAGTAAGACGTAATCGGGCGCGGCGAGATTTGCCGCGAGCACGTGCTTGCTCGAATTCATCGCGAACGGACTGCCGATCCATAGCCACTTCTGGCTCGCGAAAAGCTCCTTGTCGCCGTTGATGGCCGCATATAGACTAAACAAGATCGGCATCTGCAAGAGCAGCGGCAGGCAGCTCGCGAGCGGGTTGGCGCCCGTCTCTTTGTAGAGCGCCATCGTTTCGGCGTTGAGCCTCTCTTTGTCGCCCTTATATTTTTGTTGCAGCGCTTTGATCTGCGGCGCGACCATCTGCGTCTTGAGCATGCTCTTGTACTGCATCGTGTTGAGCGGCCAGAAGATCGCCTTGACGATCGCCGCGAGCAGAATCAGACTCCAGCCGTAGTTGCCCACCACGTGATAGATCGAGGCGAGAACCGCGTGCAACAGGTCGACGATCGGTTGTAACACGTTGCCGAACGCGAGGAGCGGGACGAACGGGAACTCCACAGGGAAAGGCCTTTCAGAATGACCACTACGGGACGAGGTCGATGCCGCCGGGGTTCCACGGGTGGCAGCGGAGGATCCGCCGGGCGGCAAATCCTACACCGCGGAGAACGCCATGTTTCAACACGGCTTCCTTGGCATACTGCGAGCACGAGGGGTAGAACCGGCAGCGCGGGCCGAGAAATGGCGAGATAAGCTGCTGGTAGAGCACGATCGTGAGCGCGAGTGCGCGCCGCAAGATCATGCGGCGTCGAGCCGCGCCATGACTGCCGTCACGTCTCGTGCCAGCCGCTCGTACGATTCGCTTCCGGCAGCCGGCCGGGCGACGATGACGATGCGCAGCGACCGCCCGGGCGACGCTAGTCCGTCGAGCGCGCCCTTGATGCGCCGCTTCACCCGATTGCGAACGACGGCATTGCCGACCGCCTTGGAAACGGTGACCGCGATGCGGCACGCCCCACCCGGGGAAGCCGCCACGTGGGCACCGACCGTCGGCGCCCCAGCATGCCGCCCGCTTCGGCGAACGAACGCAATCTCGCCCGGCCGCCTTAGCGGCGCGTACCATCGCACCGTCGCTAGAAGCCGTTCTAGACGGTCAGGCGCTTACGGCCCTTTTTGCGGCGCGCGGCGATCACCTTACGACCGTTTTTCGTGCTCATGCGCTCGAGAAAGCCATGGACGCGCTTACGGCGCCGGTTGTGCGGTTGGAAAGTGCGTTTCACGTTAGTTCGAGCTCCCGGGCAGCGGCCCGCATGCCTGAACGCACGCGGAGAGAGGACAGACGCAAAAGTATAAACGCTAAAGCCGCACCACGTCAACGCCGCTCGCGCTTTCTGCGAAGCGTTCCCACGTTGTCCACACGTGTGTAGAAACTTGTGGAAACATTAATAGCTTCCGAGCCGCAAATGCCTGTGCTAGCGTCCCTTCCTGCTTCGCACGACTTGTGGACTGCCGCCTCGCGCGAGCCGGAAAGCACCGTCGGGCGGTCGCAAACCCGGCGTTTCGAGCCTGTGGATAAGTGCATAAGTCCGTGTAGAAAAAGGAGAGGATTCGAGGGTCCCGGCTCCAATTCACGGCCTCCACTCTCGGCAAATCTTAACCGTCCCCGGGCGCAGGGTTCGCCGCAGAGATATTTCTAAGGTGGTTTACTGTATGGGTTCAGCTGTCGGCGAGACCGGCGTCTCGAACGAGCTATGGAGTGCGGCGCTTGCCTCGCTCGAACGCAAGTACTCGAAACCCATGTTCGAGATGTGGCTCAAACCGATTCGCGCGATCGCCATGAGCGAATCCGAAATCGTGCTTTCCGTACAGTCCGCCTTTGCTCGCGATTGGGTCGAGAACCGGCTCAAGGGAGATATTTCCGAGGTGCTCACGGAGCTGCTCGGCGCCGCGATCGCACTGCGCTTCGTCGTTGCGATCGAGCCGCCGCCCGGTGCCGCGAGCGACCGCGCACGCGAGGACGAATCGACCGAACGACCGGCGTTTCCGGATTTTCAGCACGGTTTTCTCAATCCGCGTTACACCTTCGAAGAGTTCGTCGTCGGAAATTCCAACCGTTTCGCGCATGCCGCCTCGCAAGCCGTCGCCGAAGCCCCGGCACGCGCTTACAATCCATTGTTTCTTTACGGGGGCGTCGGCCTCGGCAAGACGCATCTTATGCATGCGATCGGCCATCGGGTTCTGGCGCAAAACCCGAACGCCAACATCGTTTACGTGTCGAGCGAAAAATTTACCAACGAATTCATCATTGCGATCATGAACAACCAAACGGTCGAGTTTAGAAATAAGTACCGCCACGTCGACGTACTCCTGATCGACGACATTCAGTTTCTCGAAGGCAAAGAACAGACCCAAGAGGAGTTCTTTCACACGTTCAACTCGTTACACGAAGCGCAAAAGCAGCTCGTCATCTCGAGTGACCGGCCACCCAAAGAGATTCAAACGCTCGAGTCGCGACTGCGCTCCCGTTTCGAATGGGGCTTGCTCACCGATATTCAAACGCCCGATCTCGAAACGCGCGAAGCGATCTTACGTAAGAAGGCGGAGTCGGAGAAAATTCCGGTGCCCGATGCCGTCACGTCGTTCATCGCCAAAGTCATTCCCTCCAACATTCGCGAGCTGGAGGGCGCGCTGATCCGCGTGGTCGCGTACGCCTCCCTCACGAAATCGCCGATTACGGCGGAACTCGCAGCCGAGGTTCTCAAGAACGCGATCGCTTCGGGCCCGGCGCGTCGTATCACGATCGCCTTGATCAAAGACCGGGTCGCCAAAGCCCACGGCCTCACCGTCAAGGAAATGGACCACCAACGGCGCGATCAGCGTCTTGCCGCGCCGCGACAGATCGCGATGTATCTGGCGACCGAACTCACCGACTGCTCGTTGCCGCAGATCGCGCGTGAGTTTGCGAAGAAAGATCATACGACCGTCATGTATGCCCGCGACAAAGTCAAGAACCAGATGGGGACCGACGAAGCGTATCGCAACAAAGTCCGCCAACTTTCGACGCTCTGCGAAAGCGATTGATCGCTTGGTTTGCACCGCGCGACCAACGCGAACGTAACGTGTACACAGCCCCTATGAGCGACCGGTACAGGGCGCGTCCGAAGGGGTGGATAAAACTCGGAGCCGTCGCCCTCGGTGGAGATGTGTAGAGCACGGCACCGATCGTGCACAGTTTGTACGAGCGTCTGAAGCAGGCGCCGCAGCCGCTCGGACGGTTCTCCTCAGATTACACCGCCTTACTACTATTACGACGACGTTCTTTTATTCTTTATGACGGGGACGGACGACCGACGGGAGTGGACAAGTGAAGTTCAGTTGCAGCACGAAGGACATCGCTTCGGCCGTCGGCGCCGCGAGCAAAGTCGTCAACGCCCACACGACCGTTCCGATCCTCTCCAACGTGTTGCTCACCGCGACGGATAACGCGATTCGGGTCCGCGCGACGGATCTCGAACTGACCCTCGAACACGTCTTTCCGGCCGAGATTTCCGAGCCCGGCAGCGTGACGGTGCCGGCAAAACTCTTCAGTGGC
Source organism: uncultured bacterium (assembly GCA_964244215.1). Classification (GTDB taxonomy): domain Bacteria; phylum Vulcanimicrobiota; class Vulcanimicrobiia; order Vulcanimicrobiales; family Vulcanimicrobiaceae; genus CAXTIY01. Next base: position 4,987 of record CAXTIY010000024.1, on the reverse strand, counting down.
TATCTCGGAAATCTGCCGGCCGGCATTCTCGAACTCGCCGGCACGCCGACGCGTGCGAGCGTGAAATGGGAGCGCTCGAACTACGATTTCCACGCGTTGCCGCCCGACGAATATCCACCGTTACCGTCCTCGGTCAAAGGCGCGTCGTTCGCGATCGACGGCAAGACGTTTCGTGAAGGCGTCGCCGCGACGATCTTCGCGGCCTCGAGCGAAGAAGCGCGCGGCGCCGTGCTGATGGGAACGCTCATCGAACTTGCGGGCGACAAGATTACCCTCGTCGCGACCGACGGTTACCGGCTCGCGAAATGGCAGACCACGCTCGTGCGTGGCCTCGAAGGCGATGCGACGGCCAAGTACATCGTACCCTCGCGCGCACTCGCCGAAGCCGCGCGTAATCTCGGCGGCGCGGAGACGGTCGAAGTGAGCGCTCTCGGGCCTTCGGGGAATCAGCTCGCGTTCGCGGCCGAGACGGCCTCGATCGTCGTGCGGCTCGTCGACGGACAATATCCGAATTACGCGCAGGTGATTCCGGCGCAGTTCGACCGGTCGCTCAAGATCAATACCAGTGCGCTCATCGCGGGCTTGCGTCGCGCCGAGCTCGTGGCGGGCGATCGGGCGAGCATGGTCAAGATCAACGTTTCGAATCAGCAGCTCATCATCACGGCGAATTCCGATACCACGGGCAACGCCTACGAAGAACTCGAAGTCGAGCAAACGGGCGAGGATCTCACGATCGCCTTCAACGCGCGGTACCTCGTCGAGATCCTCAATCACATCGATTCTCCGCAGATCGTCATGGAGTTTCTCGGGCCGCTTTCACCCGCCGCGATCAAGCCCGCCGGGGAAGCGGCGAGCGTCGCGCAGATGTACGTGCTCATGCCGCTACGGCAATAGTCTCACCGCTCGGCGTCCGGTGATTCTCGAGAATTTGCTCCTCTCGAACGTGCGCAATTACGCCACTCTCGAATTCGCTCCCGAACCCGGGCTCAACGTTTTCGTCGGGCAGAACGGCCAAGGTAAGAGCAACTTGCTCGAGGCAATCGCGCTGCTCGGCACGGGGAAATCGTTTCGAACATCGCGCGATAACGAGATCGTTCGTAGCGGATTGCCGGCCGCGACGCTCGGCGGCGAAGCGCGCGTGGCGGCCGGGCGAGTGCGCCTTTCGTGCACCTTGACGCTCTCGAACGGCACGCTACGGAAGATCTACGCGGTAAACGGCCGCGGCGTGCGTTACGCATCCTATCTCGGGCAGATGCGCGTGGTTACGTTCGTGCCGAGCCATCTCCAACTCGTATCGGGCGCGCCCGCCGCCCGGCGTTCGCTCGTCAACGCGGCGCTCGCCCAGGAGAGCCCGGCCTACTACGGCGCACTCGCGAGTTACCAAAAATATCTCACGCAGAAAAACGCCCTGCTGCGCGGAGCGGTCGCACCGGACGAAGCGCTGCTCGCGACCTACGACGAGCGCCTGATCGAGCTCGGAACGCGCATCGTACTCGCGCGGCGCGCGTTCGTCGCCGCGCTCGACGCGCGCGCGAAAGCCGTGCATCGCGGCTGGGTCGGCGACCGGGAAGGTGAGCTCGCGATTCGCTACGTTTCGGACGTTTCGGTCGACGTGCCGACCACGGACGGCGTGGCCGCGGCTTTTGCGGCTCGGCTCGAAGAAAAGCGACCGCTCGAACGCATCCGCCGCGTATCGCTCGTCGGTCCGCATCGCGACGACGTCGGTTTCAGTCTCGGCGGTACGTCGCTTGCGGCGTACGGTTCGCAGGGCCAACAGCGGACGGCCGTGCTCGCCCTCAAAGTCGCCGAATACGGCGAACTCGAGGCGCGCTCGGGGGAAGCTCCGCTCTTATTGCTCGACGACGTTCTCTCTGAACTCGATCCGCAGCGGCAGCGGGCTTTTCTCGAAGCCGTCGGTTCTTTCGGGCAAGCCTTCGTCACGACGACGCACGACGTAGACGTGCCGGTCGCCGCCGCCTATCGCATCGTCGACGCGACGCTCGAACGCATCGCGTCGTGAGTTTGCGCCCCTTACGCGCGGCCGTAGCGACCTGGAAACCCGGGGTCGGCATCGCGACCGATCCTCTGCACGTTATCGCGACCGCCTGGCCCGCGATCGTCGGCGAGCACGTCGCCCGGCACTCGGCGCCTGTGGAATTAACGAATTCCGCGCTCGTGATCGCGACGCGTTCGAGCGCTTGGAGCCAGCAACTCCACTTTTTGTCCGGCACCATTCTCGCGGGCGTGCGCGGATTGCCGCTCGGAGCGGAGGTGACGCGCTTGACGTTCCGCGCGGGGGCGCTGCGCAAGCCGCTCGAACGTCCGCACGCCAGAGCGCTCTCGCGCGCCTCCACGCGACGCCCCGACACGGCCGTTCGCCCGCCTGCGGCGGATGCCATGGAGGCACTGCACCGCTTGCGCGAGCGCTTCGAGCGCGCGCACCGGGAGCGCGGGGAGGCGCAACGTTGCGAGCGCTGCGGCACCTCGCTCGGCGAATTCGCCCCGAGCGGCACGTGCGCACCCTGCGAGGGCATGGACGCCGCCGACCGCGTGCTCGCCGCCGAGCGGCTGCTCTACTTGTGCCCGTGGTTCGAGCCCGACGCCATACGCGAGCACGTGCCGGGCCTGCGCCCGGGCGAGGTCGAGCGTATCCGGCGGCGACTGCTGCAGCGCTGGTGGCTCGTGCTCGAACGGGCGCGCCGGGCGGGGCGCCTCTCCCGCTCGGGCAGCGAGCGCAGCATTGCCAGTTCGTACGTATTGCTGCAATCGCACTTGCCGCCCGACCGCATTACGCCCGCCGTCGTGCGCAATCTGCTCGGGCCCGAACTCGAGCGGTTGCTTTGGCCGAGCGCGGGACCGTGAGCGCCCGAGCGTGGGGCCTCGCACGGCAGATGTCGAATTAGTCGGTTTGATGAACGAGTATAACGGCGAACAAATCGAGGTTCTTAAAGGACTCGAAGCTGTTCGCAAGCGTCCCGGTATGTATATCGGGAACACCTCCGAGCGCGGCCTGCACCAGTTGGTCTACGAAGCGGTAGACAATTCCGTCGACGAAGCGTTGGCGGGCTACGCGACCAAAATCGCCGTTATCCTTGGGAAGGACGGCTCGTGCTCGGTCGAAGACAACGGCCGCGGAATTCCGATCGACCACCACGCCGAAGAGAATCTGCCGGCCATCGAAGTCGTGATGACGATCTTGCACGCGGGCGGTAAATTCGGTAAGGGAGGCTACAAAGTCTCGGGCGGTTTGCACGGCGTCGGGATTTCGGTCGTGAACGCGCTCTCATCGCAAATGATCGTGCGCGTCAAGCGCGGCGGCAAAGTGCACGAGATCCGCTTCGAACGCGGCATCACGACGCAGAAGCTCAAAGTTATCGAGCGTAACGTCGAAGGCACCGGAACCTATTGCTGGTTTTTACCGGATACGACCGTTTTCGATACCGCCGATTTTCATTGGGATATCTTGCAGAAGCGCTTGCGCGAACTCGCATTTCTCAATCGCGGCTTAACGATTACCCTGCGCGACGAACGGCCCGAAGAAGTTAAAGAGCGCACGTTCATGTACGACGGCGGCATCGTCTCGTTCGTCGAGCATCTCAACGATAAGAAAGATCCGCTGCACCCGATCATTTCGACCAACGGCGAACGCGACAACGTCTCCGTCGAGTGCGCGCTGCAATGGGCCGACACGTATACGGAAACGATCTTCGCGTATGCGAACAACATCAACACGATCGAGGGCGGCATGCACTTGATCGGCTTCCGGACGGCCGTCGCGAACGCCGTCAATACGTACGCTCGCAAACGCAGCGTTCTCAAAGAGTCCGATGCGAACTTAACGACGGACGACGTTCTCGAAGGCTTAACGGCCGTCGTTTCCGTCAAACTCGAAGAGCCGCAGTTCGAGGGCCAGACGAAGACCAAACTCGGCAACGCGAAAGTGCGCGGCATCGTGTACGGGCTCGTCGGCGAGCGGCTCGAGTTTTTCTTCGAAGAGAATCCGAAGTTCTTCCGCGCGATCGTCGACAAATGCATGCAGGCGCAGCGCGCCCGCGAGGCCGCGAAAAAAGCGCGCGACCTCTCGCGCCGCAAAAGCGCGCTCGACGGTATGGGGTTGCCGGGCAAACTCGTCGATTGCACGGATAAAAACCCGATCATCTCGGAGATCTTCCTCGTCGAAGGCGATTCCGCGGGCGGCACGGCGAAGATGGGTCGCGATTTTAGAACGCAAGCGATCCTGCCGTTACGCGGCAAGATCCTCAACGTTTGGAAAGCGCGCGAAGATAAGGTTTTCGCAAACGAAGAGATCCGCGCCATGATTACGGCGCTCGGGACCGGCATCGCGGCGGATTTCGACGCGGAAAAATTGCGCTATCACAAGATCATCATCATGACCGACGCCGACGTCGACGGCTCCCACATCCGCACGCTCTTGCTCACGTTTTTTTACCAGCAGATGCGCGCTCTGATCGAACGCGGTTTCGTGTATATCGCGATGCCGCCGCTCTACGGAATCCGGCGGGGCAAGAAGCAGCGTTACGCCTTCACCGATGACGAACTCAAAGGCATTCTCGGCGACGCCGATCCCAAAGACTTCCAAATTCAGCAGTATAAGGGCTTGGGTGAGATGGACGCGGAGCAACTCGCGGAGACCACGATGGATATCGAAAGCCGCCGCCTCAAACGCGTCGCCCTCGAAGATGCGGTCGCGGCCGATGAAATGTTCACGACGCTCATGGGCGACAAGGTCGAGCCGCGTAAGGAATTTATCCAAGCGTACGCGCGCAGCGTCAAGAATCTCGATCTGTAAGCGCGCGCGGGCCGGGCGCTGACGCTTGCGGATCGTGCCAAAGGCGGGCGTTCGGCGCGCGGTTCTCTTCGCGTGTGCCGCCGTCGTGCTGCTGCTCGTGGCATGGACGTTTCGCGCGCCGCTCGGCCGAAGCGTCCTCGCGGCGGTCGCCGATATCGTGACCGGCGGCCGCGTATC
>CAXTIY010000023.1:0-17056 GCA_964244215.1 uncultured bacterium | reverse complement strand
ACCTTCATCGCGCCGGTCACGGCACGTATACGCGTCAGAAAACGCACGGCGTGAGTTTCCGCGTGCTGGCCAAATGGTGCCGGTTACTCGGCGTCGACCACATCCACGCGGGCACGGTCGTCGGCAAACTCGAGGGCGATCCCAATACGACCAAGGGTTTCTACGACATCCTGCGCGAGGATTTCATTCCGACCAATCCCGCGCACGGCGTTTTCTTCGACCAGCATTGGCTCTCGCTGCCGGGCGTGATGCCCGTCGCCTCGGGCGGCATCCACGCGGGTCAGATGCACCAGCTGCTCGACCTCCTCGGCGAAGACGTCGTCCTGCAATTCGGCGGCGGCACGATCGGCCATCCCGACGGTATCGCTCAGGGTGCGGAAGCGAACCGCATCGCACTCGAAGTGATGGTCCAAGCCCGCAATGAAGGGCGCGACTTCGTGACCGAAGGGCCTCAGATTCTCGAAGATGCGGCCAAACACAGCAAGGCGTTGCTGCACGCACTCGACATCTGGAAGGACATCTCGTTTAACTACGAGTCGACCGACGCTCCAGACGTCGTCGCGACGCCGTCGTTTTAAGTAAGGATTACGATGAGAGTTACGCAAGGCGCCTTTTCCTTTTTGCCGGATCTGACGATGGAACAGATCGGCAAGCAGATCCAGTATGCCCTCGACCACGATTGGCCGATCTCGATCGAATTTACGGACGATCCGCATCCGCGTAATGCGTATTGGGAAATGTACGGACTTCCGATGTTCGACGTGAAAGACTCGGTCGGCATCCTCGCCGACGTCGAGCGGGCTATCGCCGAACATCCCGATGAATACGTTAAGGTCAACGCGTACGACGCACGGCTAGGCCGTCAAACGACGGCGATGTCGTTCATCGTGCATCGGCCCGCGAACGAGCCCGGCTTCCGCGTCGAGCGGACGTCTGACCGGGACCGTGTCATCAAGTACCGGATCCATTCCTACGCGACGGACAAGCCGCAAGGCGAACGCTACAAGAACTAATCTCGAGCTCTGTCTCGGATCGAACGAAAACGTCACCTCGAGCGAGGTGGCGTTTTCTCTATCGCGGGACGCTCCGATTAAGTCCGGATCGAGGCGCCCGGAAGCGACCTTTCCTTGCGGAGATGAGTTCGGGCAACGCTAAGCCGGACTAATCGGAGCATCCCTTTGCAGCAGTCCCGCTTGCCGCGGAGAATTAGCATTTATGGAAGCGATAACGAAAACGCCGGACGGCAAACTCGATCTCGACGAAGTCTTTCGCGCCTCGAATATCGGCGAGATTCTCGAGCAACTCGATCGCGAGCTCATCGGACTCTCTCCCGTGAAGACGCGCATCCGCCAGATCGCGCACTTGTTGCTCGTCGACAAGCTACGCAGCAGCATCGGCTTGGCAGCCGAAGCGCCGCCGCTGCACATGTCGTTCACCGGACGCCCCGGCACGGGCAAGACGACGGTCGCCATGCGCATGGCCACGATCTTACACCGGCTCGGTTACATTCGTAGAGGACAACTCATCGTCGCGACGCGCGACGATCTCGTCGGGCAATACATCGGCCACACGGCCCCGAAAACCAAAGACGTGCTCAAACGCGCGATGGGCGGCGTGTTGTTCATCGATGAAGCGTACTACCTCTACAAGCCGGAAAACGAACGCGACTACGGCGGCGAAGCGATCGAAATTCTCTTGCAAGTCATGGAAAATCAGCGCGACAATCTCGTCGTCATTTTCGCCGGTTACAAGGAGCGCATGGACACGTTCTTTTCGAGTAATCCCGGTTTGAGTTCTCGCGTTGCCAATCACATCGACTTTCCGGACTATTCGATCGAAGAGCTGGTCCAGATCGCACACCTCATGCTCGAGAAACTCAATTACGACTTCACGCCCGATGCCGAGCGAGCGTTCGTCGAATATTTGGATCTCCGTATGAAGCAGCCGCAGTTCTCGAACGCACGCAGCGTCCGTAACGCCCTCGACCGCGCGCGCATGCGGCAAGCGACCCGCTTGTTCGAAGTCGGCGGCGTCGTGACGCCCGAAGCACTGCGATCGATCGATGCGGACGACATCCGCAGCAGTCGCGTATTCGCGATGCAGGCCCCCTAGCCGTGAGCGATGCACGTCCTTCGCTTCCGCGCCTTTCACACTTGAGTATCGGCGTGGCCGACCTCGGCGCGGCGAAACGCTTCTACGGCGAGGTTCTCGGGCTCGAGGTGCGAGATCTCGCAAACGACGCGTACGTCGAGTGGCCGGGTTTCTTGCTCGTGCTCGATGCCGCGGCGCCGGCGGCCGCGCAGCCGTTTCATTTCGGGTTCCAGGTCGCGAGCGACGACGAGGTCGACGCGTGGGCGGCGATGCTCGGCGAGCGCGGCGCGCCGATCGTGAAAGGGCCGATCGCGCGCCCGACGTTGCGAACGCCAACGGGTCGCGTGGTCGGGGTGGCGGATCCCGACGGACATCTCATCGAAATTTACTCCGGCGATTAAACCTCCAGCGGTCGCGCGCAGCGCCGGCGCGCCGGGGCCCTGCGTCGCTTGACGGTGCAACATGCGCTGCTTGGCTGAAACACTTCGTCAGCGCGCGGAGCGGCGCGCGTCGAAGGGATGCCTAGCTACAAGCTAATCTTTTCATGCTCGCCGACGTCGCTTGCGGGCTGCCGCGTGATGAGGGCTTTCGCAAGACCGAACAGATGCACGATCGCATTATTCGGCGCGTCCCAGTATTCCGCGGCCGTCGGCGTAATCCGCAACAGAGCTACGTTCGGATCGTCCACTCCATTCGGAAACCAAGCCGTAAGCTGCGGCTTCCATAACTCGTGAATCTTCGCGCTATCGGTCACAAGGGCCGCCGTACCGGAGATCGAGACGTACGTATTGTCTTTAGGTTCCGTGAGCGCGACGTTGACCGGATAGTCTTGCGCCTCGCTCACTTTCGGTGAATCTACTCCGGTAAAGAACCAGAGCGTCCCGTCGTCCGCCATCTCTTGAGTCGCCATCGGGCGGCTGCGCAGAAAGCCGGATTCGTCGACCGTCGTGAGCATCGCGAAGCGAATGTCCCGCACGAGTTCGCGAAGCTTTTCGATATGTGGCGCGCCGATCTCACTCATGAGAACAGCATTCCACGTATCGCCGCGCTCAATCATTCGGGTCGCCCGCAAGCGACCCGCTCGCTCGCCGTTAGCGAGCCGCGAGCTGCGTCTCCGTCACGCGAAGTTCCGGCACGCCCTCGCCCTCGAGAAAACGCGGAAGTTGCGAGATCGAGAATTGCATGCCCGTATAAAATTGTCCGAAGGCAGCGTAGCGCGCGCTCGCTTCGTCGAAGCGCATTTCGTAGATCAGCTTCTTAAAAACGATCGGATCGTCCGCATAGAGATCGACACCCCATTCCCAATCGTCGAAGCCGATGGAGCCCGAGATTACCTGCGTGACGAGGCCGTGAAACGAACGTCCGATCTTTCCGTGATCCACCATGAGTCGCGCGCGATCTTCGTACGGCAGCTGATACCAATTGATCGCTTCGCCGCGTTTTTTATCCATCGGATAGAAACAGACGTAGCGGCGCGCCGGTATGTTCGCCCAGAGCCGTGCGGCATTGCGCGGCTGATTCGCTTGCTCCGCGAGCGCCGCATCGAAGGCCTCGTTCCATTCCGGTCCGTGCGGCTTGAGACCGCGCTCGCGCAGAGCGGCGTGAATTTTTCCCGTGGCTTCGTAGAGCCCGAGTTCCAGAATCGAAACGTACGAGGTTAGCGGTTCGACGTAATCGGCGAGCGCGAGCTTATCGAACGCGGTTTGCGCGGCTGCGAGTTCGTCGAACGTCTTCGCATAATGCGTGAGCATCAGATCGCATTTATGGCCGAGCATCTGGGCGACGGAGACGTCGCCTTCGGATGAGGCTGCGAGCACTTCGAGATACTGCTGCGCTTCGTTCGCGAGCGTCATCCGGTGCGCGGCGCCCTGCGCGTCGAAGGCGCGTCGCTTAAATCGGAACATCCGGTGCAGGATGTGCCAGCTGTCGAGAGATTCCGGAACGTCGGCATGTCGCATCGTGCCTTCTCCTTTGGCGGCGGCTAAGAAAAATCGTGCTTCACGCGCCCGGTTCGCTCAGACCGGTGCTGCGGCCGCGCCGCGCCGTTCCTCCGCTTGCACTTCGGCCAGCAGTGCCAGCGGGCGCTCCCGGTACTTCGACCAGAGTTGCGGCGTGTGCGAGAGATCGTCGACGAGTCGCGTGAAGACGGCATTGACGGGCGTGGGCGTCCCGCTCGCTCGTCCGGCCGCGGCGACCGCGCCGCTTAAAAATCCGATCTCGGTGCGCCCGCCGCCGGCCCGCAAATCGAGCAAAAGTGACGGCGCTTTGTGCCCTCGGGCGCGGACGATCTGACGCTCCAGCACGAGCCGGGAGAACGCGACGGGCAAACGCGCTACCCGCTGCAGCGCCCGCACCGGATAGCGCGGCAGATCGACCGCCGAAAGCCCGAGCGCGGCCATGACGGCCCGCGTTTCGCGTAGCGCGCGAATCTCCAGGGAGAAGACGTGATCGAAACGCAGCAACCGCTCCGGCAATACGTCCAGGATCGCGCACGACGCGTTCGCGATGATGTTGAGCGCGAGCTTCGACCACTTGAGCGCTCGATAATCGGCGTTGACTTGCACCGGCACGCGCGTGCGCTCGAAGGCGGCGACGAGCCAATTGTGCGAGCTCGTTCCCACCGGCGCGAGGGCGAGACCGCCGCGATTAGCAGCCGTCGAAGATCCGTCCGAGCCGCGCTCGACGGGGACCGTAAGGGCGCCCGCGACGATGCGATCGGCCCCGAAGGCGGCTGCGAGCAACTCTTCGTTGCCCACGCCGTTCTGCGGCGTGAGTACGGTCGCACCGCAGGCATCGCCGAACGCCGCCTGCAGCGTCGCGATCGCGGCTTGCGTATCGTAAGCCTTGACGGTCACGAGCGCGAGATCGACGTCGGCGCGCACCACGTCCGCGAGGCGTCTCGGCGCGTACGTTACGTCGGCACCCGTCGCGCGTAAGGCCTCACCGAGAAACGTGCCGACGGCGCCCGCGCCGACGACGTAAACCTTCACCTTGCGCGACTCGCCATTCGCCGGAGTTCGAACGACGAAGACGCCTATCCCGTCGAACCGAACCCTCCCGAGCCACGCCCGGTCGACCGGGTAAATTCGCCGACCACGCGGAACTCCGGACGCACGATCGGCACGAACAGCATCTGCGCGATCCGCTCACCGGGCTCGATGACGATGGGCTCGGAGCCGGGCGCACTCCGGTTCCAAACGCTGATCGAGACGGGCCCGGTGTAATCGGCGTCGATGAGTCCGAGCGTATTACCGAGCACGAGCCCGTCGCGATGGCCGCGGCCGGAGCGTGGCACGACGATCGCCGCAACATGCGGATCGCCGATGTGGACCGCGATGCCGGAGGGCACGAGCTGCGCGGCTGCCTGCGGCTCCAACCGCAGCGTCGACTCCAGACACGCATACAGGTCGATAGCGGCCGCCATGTCGCTGTGATAGCGCAACTCGCCCCACGCGCGAACTCGCTCGTCTAAAATCCGCACCTCAACCATCGATCCAACCTCCGGCGGAGGAGCGGACGAACCTGCTTTCATTCGAATCGTAGACGGCTCGGTTAGACCGAGCCTATCGCGGCTTCATCGAAAACGAGCCGCCGAAGCCCGATATCGTTTTCGTATCGTTTCCGGTGCCGACGATCTCGCCCGCATCGTTGATGCCCGCAGCGTAATAGAGCGTCCAACCCGAGTTCGCCTAAAGAAGCGAGTTGAGAGCTTGCCGAGAAAAGGAGCCTAGCTATTTCGTGAGTTCGGCCAACTCCGCTTGGAAACGGCCGATGTCGTCGAACGAACGGTAGACGCTGGCGAAGCGAATGTAGGCGACTTTATCGAGGCCCTTGAGCGCCTCCATCAGTTTCTCGCCGATCATCGCGCCCTGCACTTCGTTTTCTCCGCGCGAAAAAAGCTCGCGTTCGAGCGCGGCCACGATATCTTCCATCTGGCTCTCCGCCACGGGCCGCTTCTCGCAGGCGCGGCGCAGGCCGGTCAGCACTTTATCGCGGCTGTACTGCTCGCGCCGGCCGTCCTTTTTCACGACGAATAGACGCGGAGCTTCCATGCGTTCGTAGGTGGTGAAGCGGTGGCGGCAATCGAGACATTCCCGTCGCCGGCGTACGACGCTTTCGTCATCACGAGAATCGACGACGCGGGTCTCGCTCTTGCGGCAAGTGGGACAGATCAGTTGAGCGTCGAGCCTCCATGGGAACCCGGCAAAGCCGTACCGGGGACCCCATCATGGAGAGCGCTCTCATTCGTACGAAGAGCGGTGCCTTTACGGACCCGGGCCCAAGATATGGGGTTCCCTCGGAGTATAAACCACAAGGGCTCGCGTTCGCAAATGCAGGAGCGAAAAGCCGTTATCGAATCGGCTTTGCCGACCCGTTCGTGCTTCGGCTTCGCGCTGCTACGCCGCGCCGATCTTGAACATTTTCGTTCCGCAAACGGGGCATTTGCCTTCGGTTGCGGGGCGGCCGTTTTTCATCGTGATCTGGGTGGCATCTTGCATCTCACGCTTCGTCTTACACTTGACGCAATAGGCCTGGGGTGTAGCCATGGTTCTCCTCCGAAAGGTGCCGCGGGTGTTCCCCCGTTTGCGGGAGGAGCCGACGCGCAATTCCGCCGTCCCATTCGCAGACCTCACCCGGTTTCCTCGCAAATTGCTCGAGGGCGGCCTTGTGAGGCGCTGCTTGCGGCGTGAAGAGAACAGCGATGGAACTCGAGCGGCCCCGCTTCGCACTTCGCGAGGAAGTCTTCGCCGGCCGCCGCCGGCATGCCGACACCGTGCGTTTCGGCGGATTGTGGCTGGCCGGTAGCCTCGCGGGGCTCGCTCGTTCTACCGTCGCCGTCGTCGGTGCCCGTGCGCCGAGCGACGCCGCACGCGACCGCGCGCGCCGGCTGGGAAGAACCCTCGCGGAGGCCGGCGTGTGCGTCCTCTCCGGCTTGGCGCTCGGGATCGACGGTGCCGCTCATGCCGGGGCGCTACGAGGAGGCGGCCCGACGATCGGCGTGCTCGGCGGCGGCCACCGCCATTTCTTTCCCGAACGCAATCGGTCGCTCGCGGAAGCCATGCTCGCGAGCGGCGGCGGGGTACTCTCACCCTACGGTCCGGACGAACCCGCGCGGCCGGGACAGTTTTTGCAACGCAACGGTGTCGTCGCGGCGCTCGCCGACGTGGTGGTAATCGTCGAGGCGGCCGAGCGCAGCGGAGCCCTCAATACGGCGAGTTGGGCCGCGGCACTAGGCATCGACGTCCTCGCCTACCCGGGTGACGTCGAGCGTCCGAAGGCAGCCGGCTGTAACGCGCTCATTCGTGACGGCGCGACGCTCGTGCGCGGTCCCGCGGACGTTCTTGCGGCGATCGGTATTTCACCCGTTGCCGATCCGCAGCCGCCACTCGAGACGTTGGCGACGGCAGCGCCCGCAAGTTCGCTCGCCGCGAGCCTCGGGTTACTACTCGAGCAAGGGCCCGCGCATCTCGACACGCTCGTCGACGGCGTTCGCGCTCCGGCCGGAGACGTGATCGCCGCCCTCGTATGCCTCGAACTCGCAGGCCACATCGAACGCCGTGACGGTCGATTCACCCGAGTCGCGCGTCCCGCGGCGAACGGGGCATGAGTCGCCTCGGCGGATACGCGCCTCTCGGTGAAGATTCGAATACTCGCCGTCGGCAAGCTACGCGAGCCGTACATCGCGCAGGCCGCTGCCGACTTTCGCGCGCGTTTGCGACACTACGGCACGTACGATGAAATCGAGGTTGCCGCTTCGGACGGACGCGTGCCGGCACGCGCCATGCGCGAAGAAGGCGAGCGGATTCTCGCTTTCGTCGAGCCGGGCGAACCGATCTGGTTACTCGAGCGTACGGGCGAGGAAGTCTCGAGTATCGAGCTTTGCGCCAAGCTCGCGGCCGTTGCGCGACTCGGGCAAGCGCGGTTGACGCTCGTCGTAGCCGGCACCTATGGCGCGAGCGACGCGCTGCTCGCTCGCGCCGATTTCCGCTGGTCGCTTTCGCGCCTAACGTTTCTACACGAGTGGGCGCGCGCGCTCGTGCTGGAACAGCTCTATCGCGCAGCGAAGATCGAGCGCAATGAACCTTACCACCACTAGCGACGCCCTCGGACTCGAGCGCGCTGCGGCGGCTTTCGAACGCGCCGCGGGGGAACTCGTTGTGGGGCACGCACCGCCGGCCGTCGTCTTCGAAGCGCCGCGCAATCCTGATTTCGGTGATTTCGCATGCAACGTCGCGCTGCAGCTGGCGAAGCACGCACGCCGTTCCCCGCAACAACTCGCGACCGAAATCATCGCGGGCGCCTTCGCGCTCGATCCGGGTTTACGAGAACTCATCGCCGCGACCGCCGCCGCGGGCTTCATCAACATTCGCCTCGCGCCGCGCTACTGGCAACGCGTCGTTCTGGACGTGCTGCGCGACGGCAGCGCGTACGGCCGAGCGACGGCCCCGACGGGCGAACGGGTCTCGCTCGAATTCGGCAGCGCGAACCCGACGGGCCCGGTCGTCGTGGTGCAGGGCCGCACGCTCTCGCTCGGCGATGCGATCGCGAAAGCCATGCGTTTCTGCGGCATCGAGGTTACGACCGAGTGGATCGTCAACGATGCGGGCTCGCAAATCGACACGCTCGGCCGGTCGCTCTACGCCCGCTACCGGCAGATCGCCGAGCCCGCGTTTCCCATGCCGGAGGGCGGCTATCCCGGCGATTATCTCGTACCGATCGCACGCGACATCCGCGGGCGCCTCGGTAGCGCATACGATGCGGCACCGGAAGACGAGTGGCTTCCGTTTTTCGGAACGACGGGTCTCGATGCGATCGTCGCTTTACAACAAGCGACCTGCGCCCGGTTCGGCGTGCGGTTCGACCGCTGGCAGAGCGAAAAAGAACTGCATCGTAGCGGCGCGGTCGAGCGCGGCGTGGCGGAACTCGGCGCGCGCGGGCTGACGTTCGAATCCGAGGGCGCCGTTTGGATGCGCACGACGCAGTTCGGCGACGACAAGGATCGCGTGCTCGTACGCTCCGATGGCCGCCCCACCTACTACGCGCCCGACGTCGCGTATCACTACGATAAGCTGCAGCGCAACGACCGCGCGATTTTGCTCCTCGGTCCCGATCACCACGGCTATATCGTGCGTTTACGAACGATCGCGGCCGCTTTCGGAAAACCCGGCGCCATCGACGTACTAATCGCGCAGCAGATGACGACGATTCGCGACGGCCAAGTCGTAAGTTTGAGCAAACGCCACGGCGACGTCTTGACGCTCGACGACGTCATCGACGAGGTCGGCGTCGATGCGGCGCGCTTCTTCTTCGTGATGCCGAATCCCGATTCGCCGATGACGTTCGACCTGACGCTCGCCAAAGAGCAGACGAACGAGAATCCCGTGTTCTACGTACAGTACGGCCACGCGCGCGTCGCTTCGATAGAACGCAACGCGTCCGCCGAGATCGCGCAGCGGGCACGGCGCGGCGAGTCGCTCGAGCGGCTCGAATCGCCCGCGGAGCTCGCGCTCGCGCGCCGCCTCGCGGAATTTCCGGCGGTGGTACGCGCCGTCGCGACATCGCTCGCGCCGAGCCGGCTCGCGCGTTACGCGCAAAACCTCGCTTCCGATTTCACGCAATTCTATATGGCCAGTCGCGTGCTCACGGATGACGCGGAACTCTCGGCCGCGCGGCTGGGTTTGTGCCTCGCGACCCAGACGATACTCGCGCAATCGCTCGATCTGCTCGGAGTCAGCGCACCGGACAAAATGTAACTTGGGCTCGTGCCCGCGTTGGGTCCGGAGCACCCTACAAGCGGGGAACGACCGCCACCACAATGTCCGGTGCGATATCGGCGGGAGAGACGGCGAAAGCGGCTTGGGCCAGAAGCGACTGTTCGCGATAGAAGCGCCAGGCGACTTTCAATAAGGCGGCAACCGGAATCGCGAGCAAGAGCCCCGGCAATCCGAACATCTCGCCGCCCGCGAAAACGGAGAACATCACGACGATCGGCGAGACGCCGACGCTGTCGGCCATGATCTTCGGTACGAGCAGATTATCGGAGACTCGCGCGACGACGAAAACGATCACCTGCACCCAGATCGTGACTTGCGCGCCTTGCGGCGCCGACAAAACGAGTGCCACGACGTGCGCGACGACCATGCCGACGAAAGGCACGGCATACGCGAGGCCCGCAACGATGCCGAGCAGCAGCGCGAATTTGAAGCCGACCGCAAACGTAAATGCGAAGATCGCGAGCCCCGTTAGCGCACAAACCGCAACTTGGCCGGAAACGTAGCTGCCGAAGACTTCGGCGAGTTCGCGTCCGAGCGCCGCGACCGCCGAGCGCCGTGCGACGGGCACCAAGTCGTACAGGCTATCCGCGATACGTTCTCCGCGCAGCACGAAAAATGCCGACAAGACGAGCGCCGAAATGCCGATGAAGGCCGCCGTCAACGTTTGGATCAGCACGTCGCTCGCGTACGTCAAGGTCGTCGTGAAGTCGCTCGAGATGCGTGAGGCGATGAGGCTATGCAAATCGCCGTAGCCGGCCGGCAAACTGCGCCCCGCATAGCGGCGCACGATATTCTGAAGACCGTCGAGCCACGTTTGCACGCTATCGATGAACGCCGGAGCGTTAAGCGCGAGCACCTGCAATTGCACGATCGTCGCAGGCACCACGAGCACCGCGAGCACGATCGCGAGTACGATGAGCCCGACATAGACGATCGCGATCGCGAAGCCACGCGCGACGATCCGTTCGAGAAGCCGGACGATCGGTTCGACGCCGAACGCGATGAACGCCGCGATCACGAAGACGGTAAGGGTTCGCGGAATGTGGACCGCGATCCATAGCGTGCCGAGCGCGCCGGCGACGATGACGAGCGTGCGAATCGCCCGGCGGCGGAAAACCTCCGACGCTAACGGATTCAACGACGTCGAATCCGTTCGCGGTTCGGCCGGCCGAATTGCGAACGTTTGCGGAAGTCGGGCAAGGCCCGAGGGGTTCCTAGAGCGGCTTGCATAGGAGCCGCCGCTCCGTCGAGTAGCCCGCTTGCGCGTATAATTCGCGGGCCGCCGCATTCTCTTCGGTGACCATCAACGCCATCACCGGTAGCGCGCGCTGCCGCGCCGCGTCCTCGGCCGCTTCGAGTAAGCGCGCCGCGACGCCGCGACGCCGGGCATCCGGTTCGACCGCCATGTACGCGACGAAGCCTTGCGCCGTGGCCGTAACTTCATCGGGTACGTCGTCGACCATTAACAGGAAGCCGACGGCTCCGTCGAGCGCACTCTCCGCGACGAGCAGAACGTGCGAACGATCGAAAGCGTATTCGACGAGACGTTCGTAGCTAGCTTCGACGAACGCGAGCGGTGCCGCGCGCAAAGCCGATATGCTATCGGAGGCGGTGCGGCGCCCGAGATCGAGCACGAACGCGCGGTCCCCCGGGCCACCCGGCCGCAACGTCACATCGGAACCGGACAAGCGACCTCCGCCCGCTCGGCGCGCCAGAGCGGCAGCAGCGCTTCGAGCGCCGCAATAAACGCCGCGTTCTCTTCGAAGGTTCCGATGGTGACGCGCAACCGTCCCGGCATACCGAGCCCGTCACCGGAACGCACGATCACGCCGCGTTCGAGCAAACCGACATAGGCGGACTCGGCGGCGATCGGCACTTCGACCGCGATGAAATTCGCGGCGCTACGGTACGCGTGCAAACCGAGGCGTTCGAACGCCCGGGAGAGCTGTGCTTTGCCAGCCACGTTCGTACGCAAACTCCGCGAGAAGAATTCGTCGTCGTCGAGGGCGGCGAGCACGGCGTCTGCTGCGGGCCGGCTCACGTTGAACGGCAAGCGTACGCGATCGAGCAACGCGATGACTTCGGGCGACGAATATCCGTAACCGAATCGAATAGCGGCGAGGCCGTAAATCTTCGATGAGGTTCGCAGCACGAGCGTCGCGGGCCGCTCCGCAAGTATGGTGACGCCGTCGCTACCATCCGCATCCATGTATTCGCGATACGCTTGATCGATTACGAGCAGAACGTCCGGCGGCAGCGCGCGTGCGAAAGCGACTAGGGCCGCTCGTTCGACGCGCGTCCCCGTCGGATTATTCGGATCGCACACGAATACGACTTTCGTGCGCGGCGTAACCGCAGCGAGCATACCGTCTAAATCGTGAACGCCGTCGGCTCGCAGCGGAACCGCGATGGTCGTAGCAGCGGCGACTTCGGCATCCTTGCGAAAGAGCGAGAACGTCGGATGCGCGATGACGATCTCGTCGCCCGGATCGACGAACGCGAGAAACACCACTTGCAAGAGTTCGTTGCTGCCGTGTCCCAGAATAACGTTCCGCACGTCGAGCCCGTATGGCTCGGCCAAACGCAAACGTAGCGTGTGATGGTCGTCTTCGACGTAATCGCTAAGCTTGGAGATCGCCCGAATCGCGGCCAGGGCGCGGGGCGAAGTGCCGAGCGGATTCTCATTTTGAGAGAGTTTGACCGGCTTCTCGAAACCGAAGCGGCGGTGTACTTCTTGCGAAGACGTGCCGGGTTTGTAGGCCGCGAAAGCGCGAAGGTTCTTGCGCAGCAGGCGCTCAATGGGTGAGGACATCTGCCGATAACTTCGACAGTACGCTACGGAGGCCATGCGGTTTATGTTTATCTCGATGCCGCTAGCTGCCAATCCGGCGATCAGTGCGCGCGCGCACACGAGCGTTTGTCCCGAGCAAACGGTTGCGGGCGATTGCCCGGTGCTCGAAGTAAGCGGTACGATCGATGCCAATACCACTTCGCTCGACCCGGCTTTCAGCCTCAACGTGCATCCGGCGTTTCTAACGCGTCCCGAAGCGACCGGAAACGCGACGCTAGTTGCCTACAACGCCGATGGCCAAGTCCTCGTCAATTTCCCATTCACGGCGCGCGGCGATTATCGTTTAGACGTGCCGCTGTCGCCCGCGCTCGCGCAAACGGTACGCGTGGTGCGCGTGGTGACGGCCTCGGCGAGCGCCGAGCAGCGCCCGTCGCCGCGCCACGGCGAACCGAGCGCAGAAACGATCTCGTCGGACGATCGCAGCGTGCTCTTTGCCTGGAACGCTCGAGCTTTTCCGAGCGTACGGATCACGAGCGACGCGAATCCGAAACCGATGTACGCAACCGGCGTTAGCACCTATCAACAACTCACGGTATCGACCACGTCGCGCCGTATCACGGTCGACTTCTCCGACGGCGTTCGCAGCGAGACCCGAACCTTCGCCGTCTTCGGCCGGTAGGGTTCGGCCTGCGGGCCGATCCCCCGGATCAGCTTCGCTGATCCTCCTACGATTCGGCTGCGCCGAATCGTAATTAGGCGGAAAGTCGGGCTGACGCCCGACGCGGGTTTGGTTGGCGTTGGGTTATGCTTTTAGATAGCGGGAGCCGGGTTCGGTTAAAGGCTCTCCGCTGGCGCATTGCGGGCAGTCGACCGGGGCGTACGAGCTAACCGGGAACTCGAGTAAGGCAACAGTCGGAACGCCGAAGTCGCTCGGCTGGCGGCGGACGAGAATGCCGGCGGCCACCGTGCGCGCGCCCGCTGTGGCGACGACGTCTAAGACTTCGCGAACGGATCCGCCGGTCGTTACCACGTCTTCTACGACGAGCACCCGATCGCTCGAGCCCAGCGCGAAGCCGCGCCGCAGCTTCGGTACGCCGTCTTCTTTTTCTACGAAAATCGCTTTAGTACCTAACTGTCGCGCGACTTCGTAACCGAGCACGATACCGCCGACCGCGGCGCTAACGACGATCGTCGGCGCGAACGTTTCGAGTTCGCGTACGAGCCGTCGCACGAGCGGTACGAGTAATTGCGGATCTTCCAAGATTCTGAATTTTTGGACGAATCGATCGCTATGGCGCCCCGATGAAAGACGGAAATGGCCATCTAGCAACGCCCCGCGCTCCGCTAGTTGCGTCACGAGCGCCTCATGCACGGACCTGCTCCATCTCGGCGAGCACCGCGCGTGCGGCTTCCAAAGGGTCCCGGGCTTCGACGATCGGGCGTCCGACCACGAGATAATCCGCGCCCGCGAGTACGGCATCCCGCGGCGTCGCCACGCGTTTCTGATCGCCATGTGCCGAGCCGAGCGGACGAACGCCCGGACACAACGTTAAAAAATCCGATCCGAAATAAGCTTTGAGATCGGCCGCTTCGAGCGTGCTGCATACGACGCCCGCGCAGCGCGCATCGCGCGCGAGAGCCGCCAGGCGCATGACGTTTTCACCCGGGCCACCGTGCAGGCCGAGTTCCAGAAGATCTTCGCTAGCATGGCTCGTCAGCAGCGTTACGGCGAAGACGAGCGGCGGATCGATCGCGAGTTCTGCCGCGCGTTCGGTCGCCGCTTCGACGGCAGCCTGCATCATATCGTTGCCGCCGAGCGCGTGAACGTTGATGATTTTAACGCCGGGACGAACGAGTGCGCGCACGCCCGCGGCCACCGTTCGAGGGATATCGTGCAGCTTCGCGTCGACGAAATACGGCGCTTGCAAACGTTCGAGTGCGGCGCGTAATTCATCGCCATAGCCGTACAACGCTTCATGCCCGACCTTGAAAAGCACCCCGAGCGGTTGCAGCGTTTCGAGCAACCGCACCGCTTGCGCACTCGTCGGAACGTCGAGCGCCACGATTAATTTTGAGGCGTTCGTTACGATGATCCAACTCCCAAGAAACTTAAGTCCGCGCGTTCGCCGCACGTTGCGCCGAAACTTTCGAGCTTTAAGCTATGCGCTGATGCCGGTAGCGTCGTCCAAACTGATACGGTCGTCACGAACTTCCTACCTGAAAAGCACCATTTCGAGTGAACTTAACGTTTGCAGCGCAATATTTTCGCTAGATTATCATCAAACACTTGAACGTTTGCCAATCTCAGCCGTTAATAGGAGTGTGACTACTCGCGAAAGGAGGGTCCGGATATAATGTCAGGTCTCATGGTTTTTCGATCGCTAGCCGACGCGCTCAGAGCGGGCTTCCAGATTTATGACCGTACGCAAGATGGATATCTCGTACGCACCCGCACGGCCAATGGCTGGGCGATGGCTCTCGTAACCTGTAAGCAGTAACGGTCGTCCGGTCACGACCCAGCAAAAAAGCGGAGCGCTCTTGCTCCGCTTTTTCTTTTCGATATTAGCGATGCCCCTCAGGGGCGCCGCGTAGGCGGTGGCGTCGGAGGACGCAACTCCTGTCGACCGCCGGGGCGATACGTATACGGGCCGTCGTTACCGGGCGCATTCCCAGGCTGCGAGGGCGGAGGCGACGGCGGCGGTTCCGGATAGCGAGGATTCTGTCCATAGTATCCGCCGGGCGCGGGCCTACGAAAGCGAGCGAAGAGTCCGGGATCGGTCAGAAAGGCGATCGCGACTTGCGAGAGTCCGATGAAGAGCGGAATCAAACCGCCGAGCAGCCATGGCCCGAAATTGAAGTGTTGGCCTTCGTGGATTACGATATTTCCCACATGCGTCACATCGTCGCCCGAGTGATAACCGATGAATGAGAGGCCGATCGTCAGAGCCATGCCCGTAAATGCGAGGCGAATGCCTTTTCGCAACAAGACGCCGGCATCGGGTTGCGCGGCACCGAGCGGATCGCTACCGTACGGAGGTTGCGGGTTCGTATAACGAGCGCCGCCTTTACCGGCGTTCGGCGGTACGATGCCGTGCCGGATCATCTCCATCCGCTCCCGGTGCGCCAAGACGCGAAAGACGATAAATGCGCCGACCGGCAGACCAAAGACGCACAAAATCGCAAAGAGCGGAACCAGCACGTCATCCATGGTCACGGCCTCGCCTTGGCGAATCGCATCGTTTCATGTTCTACCTACGCTCGAACGGCGCGAGTGTTTCGCGAAACACTTGGAGGCTTGCGCCGTAGGTGCTGATGTGGCAGCCGCACTTGCCGAGGAGTCGCCGCGCGTGATCGCCTCGACCGGAACCGAATCCGGTGAAGAACGCCTCGTTGCGGCGGCACTGGCCGGGCAGTCGGACGCTTTCGGAACGCTCGTCGAGCGCTACGATCGCGCCGTCTATCATCTCTGCCTGCGCACCGTTCGGGATTCCGAAGAAGCGCGGGACTGCACGCAAGAAGCGTTTTTCAAGGCGTTCCGGAGTCTTCACACCTTTAAACCGGGTGCCAAATTCTCGACGTGGATCTTTTCGATCGCCTATCACGCGTGCTGCGACCGGCTCGCGCGGCGCAAACGGTATAGCTCCGAAGAGCCTCCCGACTACGCCGATGCGGCGCCGGGACCGGCTTCCCTCGCCGAGCGATCCGACGAAGCGCGAACGCTGCGGCTCGCAATCGACGCGCTGCCGGAGAAGTATCGAACGGTCATCACGCTGTACCATCTCCAAGGCCGGCAATACGAAGAGATAGCACAAGTGTTGAACGTACCGCTCGGAACCGTGAAAACGCACTTATTCCGGGCAAAAGAATTGTTACGTAAGAGGCTGGTGGACGTATGAACGATGATTTCGACGAGTTGGACCGGGCGCTGTTCGCGCTTCCGCTAGCGACGCCGCCCGCGGGGTTGCGTGAGTCGATTCTGCGAGCCACGATCGATGCGCCCGCCCCGTCTTCGATCTTAGCGCTCGGACGCTACGAGATCGTCGCCATCGGTTCCGCGCTCGCGATTTTTGCCTGGCTGCTACTAGCCGTGCTCGGCGACCCGTCGCGCGCGAGCGATTTCAGTACGCAGATAACGCTCGTGATGCGCGCACTTGCCGAGCCCGCGACGTTGCTGTGGCTCGCCACGGGCGCTTCGATCGCGGCCTGCTTCTCGGTTCGCCTTTCCGGCATCAGCGGTGCTCGTCTCTGGCGCTCGTGAACGAAGAGCGACCGCGCTTTAAAGTTCTCGTCGTCGAGGACGACGCCCAGATCGTGCGCGTGTTGCGCCTCGAACTCGAACACGAAGGTTACGAGGTGGACACCGCAAGCGACGGCCTCGCCGGCCTGGAAAAGGCGCTCA
>CAXTIY010000022.1:0-17232 GCA_964244215.1 uncultured bacterium | reverse complement strand
GGCAGGGCGGGCCAGCTCGGCGTAGAACGCGAGCGGCACGCTGAGCACGGCCGGCTCCCGATCGTGGACCGACGTGCCGACCATCACCGAGAGTGCCGAGACCGCCAGCACCGCATTGCGAACCGACGGTTTCAGGACCAGCGTCCCGCGCACGGCGACGATCGGCAAGCCTGCGAGCAGCAGAACGAAGACGCCGGCCGCGAAGAGAGCGGCGGTGCGCGGTATCCGGATGCGCGCCGTCCCGCGCGGCAGCGCGCTCGGGCGCCCGAACGCGCCGCCGGCGATGCCGCCCGCGAGCAGCGGCAGCCACGAGAGCGCGAGCGACGAGCGCGCGCAAACGAGCGCCATCACGAGACATCCCGCGGCGATGCAGCGCGCGAGACGCGTCACGGCGAGGTTGCGCGCGAGGCCGATGACGGAGACCAGGACGACTGCCGCTGCGACGCCGGCGAGACCGTCGAGGGCGCCCGTGAAGGCGGGGCTCGAGCCCGCTCCCGGAAGGCGCGTCGACGAGCGCAGCAACACGCCGAACGCGGTCATGAGAACGGCCGAGGGAAGCGTGAAAGCGAGCCAGGCGGCGAGCGCGCCGGCGAAGCCCGCGCGCCGGAAGCCGAGCGTTATCCCGACCTGGCTGCTCGTCGGACCGGGCAAAACCGAGCACAGCGCGACGATCTCCGCGAACTCCGCGTCGTCGAGCCACCGGGCGCGCGCTACGAACTCGCGGCGGAAATATCCGAGATGCGCCACGGGTCCGCCGAACGCGGTCAATCCCAGTCGCAGAAAGCGCGCGCACACGTCGATCCAAGCGGGCACACCCGTTCATCGTCCGGCGGCACGCTGCATGCCTGCAGATGCTGCGCCGCGAACGAGGCGCGACTATGGAACTAAGCGATTCGATCGTTTTCGCCGGCGGCCGCTTCGTACGTTACGACGATGCGCGCGTGGGTTTGCTCACGCACGGCCTCAACTACGGCACGGGTTGCTTCGAGGGGATTCGCGGCTATTGGAGCGCCGAAGATAACGAATTGTATCTCTTGCAGTTGCGCGAACACTTCGAGCGGCTGCACTCCTCGGCGCGCATCTTGATGATGAAGCTCCCGCATACGGTCGACGAACTCGTCGCGATAACGCTCGAAATTTGCGCGCGCAATCGCTTCGAGCAAAACATCTACATTCGTCCCTTAATCTACAAGGCGGCGGAAGATGTCGGCGTTCGGCTCGCGGGCGTTCCGGACGCCTTCGCGATCTGTGCGCTCCCGTTCGATAAGTATTTCGATGCGACGGCGGGCTTGCGCTGCTGTGTGAGTTCGTGGCGCCGCATCGACGATACGATGGCGCCTGCCCGTGCCAAGATAACGGGTGCGTACATCAATTCGGCCCTCGCGAAAAGCGAAGCGCAGATGAACGGCTTCGACGAAGCGATCCTGCTCTCGCACGACGGGCACGTGGCCGAAGGCTCGGCTGCGAATTTATTCATCGTGAAAAACGGCGTACTCTTTACGCCGGACGCAACGCAAAACGTGCTCGAAGGCATCACGCGGCGCACGGTGCTCGCCTTTGCGAAGAACGAACTCGGGCTTACGATCGTCGAGCGGGCGCTCGACCGCAGCGAACTTTACGTGGCGGACGAAGCGTTCTTCTCGGGGTCGGCTGCGGGGCTCGCCTTCATTCATTCGGTCGACCACCGGCTCGTCGGCGACGGCAGAATCGGCCCGATCACCCGCCGGCTCGCCGAGATGTTCGAACGCATGACCGTTGGCCGCGAGCCCGCCTATCGCCATTACGTGACCGCGACTTACGCCGGTCGCGCCGCAACCGTAGCGTAGCGGGCGGCTACGGCGCGTCGGGCGCCGGCAACTCGTTATCTTGTTCGCCGCTCGGCGGCAGCACGGCCGGTGCCGGTAGCGCGGCCGGCGCGTGCGTCGTCGTTTTCCACATCGCTTCGTCGGGCGCGATGAGACCGGTTGCGAGGCCGGCCGCGGGCGCATCGCCTGCGGCGAATGCGGCGATGCCTTCGCTCTCGCGCCATGTCGCGAAGCGGGAGAAGCCGTCATACGCGATGCGC
This sequence comes from uncultured bacterium, assembly GCA_964244215.1. Classification (GTDB taxonomy): domain Bacteria; phylum Vulcanimicrobiota; class Vulcanimicrobiia; order Vulcanimicrobiales; family Vulcanimicrobiaceae; genus CAXTIY01. The sequence continues at coordinate 15,167 of CAXTIY010000022.1, read as the reverse complement.
GAAACGCGATGGATGAACGAACGGCCGAGATCGAGATCCGGCAGTTGCGTCGTCATCACGGCGATCACATACGGTTCGCCGTCTTCGTAAACGATGCCGACGTCGTTGAGCGTGTCGTGTAGCGAACCCGTCTTGTGCGCGATCTTCACGCTCTTGGGCAACGGCTGCGGTAGCAGTCCGTTATGCGTTTGGCCCGTTAAGATCGCGAGCATTTCGCGCGACGACCACTCGTCGACGAGGCGGTTGCGCGCGATGCTGTCGAGCAGCGAAACCATGTCGTGCGGACTCGTGCGCAGCGCGTAACGAATCGTTTCGGTTTCGGAGCGGATGTAATCGCCGAGATACGTCGTGTGCAATCCGAGACCGGCCATCGTCGCGTTGATGTGCGTGCGGCCGACTTTGCGAATAAGCATGTTCGTCGCGGTATTATCGCTCTTGGTGATCATGAGCCAGAGCAATTGTTTGACGGTGCGCCGAGTGCCCGCGGGGGCACCCGCGAGGTCGCCCCAACCCCAATCGCGATCGGCGTATTCGAGATGAACGACGGTCGCGAGATCGAGCCGCCCGAGTTCCATCTGCCGGAACACTTCGACCATAACGGGGATCTTAATCGTTGAGGCCGCGGGAAGACTCGCGGTCGCGTTGACGCCGGAGGTCATGCCGGTTGCCAGATCCTCGATCGCGATACCGAAGCGCCCCGGTGCGTGCAAAGATGCGGCCGTGAGTTGAAGCTGCAAAGCCGCGAGCGGCGACGGAACTTGTAGTTCCGCGTTCGCAAGCGAAGGCATCAGCGCGATCGCAAATGCGAGCAATCCCAGAATACTACTACGGCGGCTATGTCGCATAGGGTTGGCCATGCTACTGCATCGTCACCGCGCGTAAACCTTTAAGCAGATGTACTAAACTTTCGTATGAGCGGGACGTTTGCTGCGTTTCTGTGACCTTCGCGCGTTACGCGTCGAGCGGAATCCCGTCTGCCGCGGGCGCGCGCGCCCGTCCCGTGATGCCGGTGAGCGCTGCGAGCGCGGCGAGATATGGTAGCGCCTGCATGAGTTCGCTCGGAATGCCGGCACGTTGCAAGCTGAATTGCAGCGCCGACAACGCGCCGAACGCGAGCGCCGCCGCGGCCGCGCCGAGCGGCGTCCAGCGACCGAAAATAACGGCTGCGAGCGCGATGAAGCCGCGGCCCGCGGTCATGCCGTCGGAATAGAGATCGAGTTCGCCGAGTGAGAGAAACACGCCGCCGGCGCCGGCGAGTGTTCCCGCAAGAACGGTCGCGAGAATGCGCACGCGAACCGGATCGACGCCGGCCGAACGCACGGCGCGCGGGTTTTCGCCGCACGCGCGCAAGCGTAATCCCCACGGCGTGTACGATAGCAACAGGTGCAAGAGCACGGCGCAAGCGAGCGCGGCAATAACGAGCGCGGCTTCTCCGCTGGTACCGAGCGCGCGCACTTCGGGAGAGGCTCCCGGTTGTCCGAAGACGATGACGAGCGCGAACGCCGTGCCGCCCGCTGCGACGATGTTGAGTCCCGTTCCGGCTACGATCTGATCGACGCCGAAGCGTGTGGCCGCAATGCCGAGGACCGCGCAGATAACCGCGCCTGCGGCGATTCCCGCGAGCAGTCCGAGCACCGGATTACCCGTTGCGTAGGACATCGCGACGGCACTAAAGGCGCCCGCCGTAAGGGCTCCTTCGAGCGCGATGTTCAAGATGCCGGAGCGTTCGCATAGGACGCCTGCGAGCGCCGCGAAGATGAGCGGCGTCGCTTTGACGAGCGTGAGAAGTGCGAAGGCGGCGATCGCGTTCAATGCGTCACGTCGTTACCGTGCGAGCGCCGGAGGCTGCGAAGCGGCGCGTGGCAAGGCCGAGAATGATGAGGCCTTCGACGAGGGTAATCGCGTCTTTGGGAACGTGCGCGAGCGCCTGCATCGTCAAGCTGCCGCTCTGTAAGATGCCGAACGCGAAAGCGGCGAGCACGATGCGCAGGGGATCGAGGCCGCCGACGAGCGCGACCGCGATTGCGACGAAGCCGTACCCGGGCGAGAGTTGCACGTTAAAACGATGCAGCACGCCCGCCACGATCGTCGCGCCGCCGACACCCGCGAGCGCACCCGAAATCGTCATCGCGACCAGTGCCGTTCGTCCGAGATCGATACCCGCCCGCAGTGCGGCTGCGGGTGCGAGCCCCGCCGCTCGCAATTCGTAGCCGAATACGGTGCGCGAAAAAACGAATGCGAGCAGTGCGGCGAGCGCGAGCGCGAGCAACAGTGCCACGCTGAGCCGCGTATCCGGCACGAGCGTCGGCAGCCAAGACGAGACGGCCAGCTCCGGGGTCTCGGCGCCTTCCGCGCTGCCGGAATGCAACGGCCCGGCGACGAGATAATTCGCGAGTAACGCGGCGACGATGTTGAGCATCAACGTCGCGATGACTTCGTTACCGCCGAAGCGGGCGCGAAGCAGGCCCGCGACGCCGCCCCAGAAGCCGCCGCCGATCGCACCCGCGAGCAAGATCGCAGGAATAGCTATGAAGCCGGGAGCCACGATTGCCGCGCCCGTTACGCCGGCGGCGAGTCCGCCCATTACGAGCTGGCCCTCCGCGCCGATATTGAAAAGCCCCGCCCGGAACGCGAACGCGACCGCGAGCGAAGGGAAGAGAAGCGACGTCGTCTGCACGAGCGTTTCGCTTATCTGATGCGGTCCCCCGAGCGCTCCTCGAAAGAGCGCGGCGAACCCGTAAAGCGGATTCGCGCCCGCGAGCGCCATCGCGGCACACGCGATAGCGACGAGCACGATCGTCCCGGCTATAGCGCCGCGATCGAATTTCACGAGCGCTTCTTTATGTGGCGGCGTGACACGTCCCGCCGCATTACGTGGCGGCGTGACACGTCCCGCCGTATGGCAAGTGACCGTTCGGCGTTCTCAAGCGTCATGAGAGGGAAGCGAGCCTAAACGGTGACCGCGAGCCGGCTGCGACCAGATTCGCAAAATTTGAAAGGGGTTTGGAACGTGCGCGATTTGCCCGCTCGCGACGCGAAGATTACGCGTCGCTTTTTCGACGCGCATCCGGTGCTCTATCTCGAGGGTCACTTCGATTTCACCAATATCGGCTCGTTCGAAGCGGCTTTGCGCGCGCACGCACTTGGCGGAGGCATCGTTTCACTCGAACGTATGCGCTCGGCCGACGCCGCCGTTTTGAGTGCGCTCGTGCGCCTTCACGCCGGCACGGGCGGAAGCGTCATCTTTATTTCGCCCTCCGCACTGCCGGTCGCTCGGCTCTTCACGCTTACGGAGATGGGCGCGCACCTACGGCTCGTTGCGAACTATTCTGAAGCGAGCGTACTTGCCGAACGGCTAAGCGGTGAGACTGCCGGCCATTAAGGCTCCGATGCGCGCGCGATCGAATGCGCCGCGCGCGAACTCGCCGACGATGCTGCCGCGAAACATAACGAGCACGCGATCGGCGAGTGAGAGTATCTCATCGAGTTCGAAGCTGACGAGTAGCACGGCGACGCCCGAGTTTCGGGCTTCGATCAGGCGCGACTGCACGAGCGCCGCGGCACCGACGTCGATGCCGCGCGTCGGCTGATACGCCAAAACGAACTTCGGTTCGTGCGCGAGCGCGCGTCCTACGACGACCTTCTGTTGATTGCCGCCCGAAAGCGACCGCACGCGGGTTCGCACCGATTTCGCGCGCACGTCGAAGCGGCGCACGATCTCTTCGGCCAGGGTTTTCGTGGCGCGCCGGTCGAGCGTGAGGCCGCGACGTAACGCCGGGCGTTCTTGATCGCCGAGCGATGCGTTCTCGACGATGTCCCAATCGAGCACGAGGGCTTCGCGTTGCCGGTCGGCCGGAATCGTGCGCATGCCCGCGAGCAAACGCGCTTTGGGATCTTGCGTCGCGAGCGGCGCTCCGCCTAGCGTCATGTGCCCTTCATATGCGAGGGCGCCCGCGATCGCGTTCCCGAGCGCCGCTTGGCCGTTGCCCTCGACGCCCGCGATGCCGACGATCTCACCGCCGCGGACTTCGAAACTCGTCTCGCGCAAGGCATGGGTGCCGGCCGAGGCGGACACGCCGGCCGCCGCAAAAGCAACCGTCGTGAGCGTTTGAGCGCGTACGGCGAGCGACGGTATATCGCCGCCGACCATCGCGCGTGCGATCGCATCCATCGATGTTTGGTTCGTCGCCGCACGTAGCACGACGCGGCCCGCGCGCATGACGGTCACGCGCGTCGTATGCGCGATGACTTCCGCGAGTTTGTGCGTGATCACGAGTACCGCGGTGCCGCGCGCCGCGAGCGCCCGTACCGTGCGGAAGAGCGCGTCGATTTCCACGGGCGCGAGCACCGCGGTCGGCTCGTCGAGAACGAGTACGCGCGGCTCCCGCGCGAGTTCGCGTAAAATTTCCACGCGCTGCGCGATACCCACGGGCAGCGTCTCGACGACGGCATCCGGATCGACCTCGAGCCCGTAGCGCTCCGAGAGTTCGATGCAGCGCCCGCGCGCCGCGTTCGCGTCGATGCGCAGCCCCCGTCGCGGTTCGTTTCCGAGCACGACGTTTTCCCAAACGCGCAAGCGGTCGACGAGCTCGAAGTGCTGATGTACGAGTCCGACCGAGCCCGCGGTCACCGTTCCGCTCGTGGGCGCGAGCCTGCCCGCAGCGATTTGCGCGAGCGTCGATTTGCCCGCGCCGTTCTCGCCGCAGAGGGCGTGTATCTCACCCGGGAAAAGCGTGAGATTAACGTCTTCGACCGCACGCACGCCATCCGGATACGTCTTGAAGACGGCGATTAACGCGAGCGCCGCGGCCGCCTCCGAACCCACGCTATACTTTGATCGGCTTAAACGCGGCTAATTTTTCGCGCGTGTCGGGCGGGACGATCTTTCCATCGACGATCGCCGCCTTGAGCGCTTCGATGCGCGCGATGTTCGCGGTTCCGATTATGTTTTTCGTATATTTGAAATCGGTCAGGCCGACGCCGTCGTCTTTGAGTCCGAATTCGACCGCACCCGAGGGCAGCTTCTGGCCCGCCGTTTCTTGCGCGACTTTAAAGACGGCGACGTCGATGCGTTTGAGAACGCTCGTAAGAATTTTACCGGGCGCCAGCGCGTCTTGATTCGAGTCGACGCCGATCGCGTACACGTTCGAACGCGCGCGCGTTTCGTCGATCGCGCCGAGGCCGGATTTGCCGGCCGCCGCATACAGCACGTCGACGCCGCTACCGTAGAGAACGCCCGCGAGTTCTTTTCCCGATGCGACGTCTTGGAACGAACCGACGTATTTCACTTGCACGTCGATCTTCGGATCGACCTCGCGCGCGCCCGCCGTAAAACCGGTTTCGAATTTGCGAATGAGCGGCACGTCGATGCCGCCGAGAAACGCGATCTTGTGCGTTTTCGAAACGAGCGCCGCGAGGGCTCCGGCGAGAAAAGAACCGTCCTGTTCGCGAAACGTTAGCGACGCGACGTTCGGCTGATCGACGACCGCATCGACGATCGCGAAGTGGCGTCTCGGATTATTTTTTGCGATGAGTTCGAGATCGTGGCTCATCATAAAACCGACCGCGAAAATATTGTCGTATTCTTCGTCGGCGAGTACGGTGAGATTAGGCTGATAGTCGGCAGCCGAGCGCGATTCGAGAACTTGGACCTCGGCGCCGAGCTTGGACTTCGCTTCTTGCAAGCCCGCATACGCGGAATCGTTGAACGATTTGTCGCCGAGGCCTCCGACGTCCGTGACCATGCCGAGCTTGATGCCGGCCGGAGACGGGCTTGCGGATGCGTTTCCGGAGGCGCTACCCTTCGCGCACGCCACAAGCCCGCATGAGAAAAGAAGGAGCGCAAGAGTTCTGGAGACGCGAACGAGCCGGTCCGTCATGGACCGCGAAGTACGACCGCGCCTCCCTGATGCCTCCGGCGCGGAGCTTAGAGCGTGACCGGAGACGGGATGGTCGTGATGGGGCCGCCGGGATCGGGCGCGAGCGGCGGATCGGACACCGGGCCGACGGGCGTTGAGGGCGGCATGCCCGGCTGCGGCGGCCGATACGGCGGATCCATCGGCATGTCCGGAATCGCCGGGCCGGGCGAAACCGCGTGAATATGGTACGGTTGTTGCATGAACTCGGTCTCCAATCGACGAGTCGTTCGCCGTTCTCGCGGCGAGCGGCGCGTCACATACGCGTTAAAAGTGCTCGCGACGATCGCGCTTGCCGCGGTGATGGCGTCGGCCGTGATCGCATTTTTCGGACGCATTCCGAGCGTCTCGATCGTGCTGATCGGCGCGACGTTTTTCACCTATGCGATCTACCCCGTGGTGCGACGTCTTAACGCGCAAATGCCACTGCTGTGGGCGATCGTTATCGTTTACCTGGTGATCCTCGCACTGCTCGCGTTCCTAGCGTCCGTGGTCGCGCCGGCGCTCGTTCACGACGTGCAGTCGCTCGCAACCGCCATGCCGTCGCTCGTCGAGCACGCTCAAAAATTCTTCGCGGATCCGACCAACCCGCTCATCAAACGTCTGCCGGAAAATTTGCGGGCGACCTTGGCCAATCTGCCGCCGCAAATCGCGCACTTCGCGCAGACGTATGCGGGCGAAGCTGCGTCGCGCGTGCTCGGCATCGTGCTCTCGATCGTTTCGATCGTCGCGACCGTCGTCGTCATTCCCGTATTGTCGATCTACTTGATGATCGAGGCGCCGCAACTGATCGCTTCGTTCATCGCGCGCTTACCGGAGGGCGCGAGAGCCAAAACGACCGCAATCGTGCGCGATCTCGATGGAGCGCTCGGCGGCTTTATTCGCGGTCAGTTGCTCGTCGGCGCGACCATCGGCGCCTGCATCACGATCGCACTCTTGATCTTACACGTACGCTACGCGGTCTTGATCGGCGTGCTCGCAGGCCTCTTCGACATCATTCCTTACGTCGGTGCGATCGTCGGCTTCGTGCCGTCGGTCGGCCTCGCACTCGTCGACGACGGTTGGCAGCACGCGCTCGTTGTCGCAGCCGTCTTCATCGGTATCTTCCAGCTCGAAGGACATTTCATCGCGCCCAAGATCGTCAGCGATTCCGTGGGGCTCTCACCGCTCATGGTCATCGTCGCGATTCTCATCGGCGGCGAGCTGCTCGGGATCGGCGGGATGTTTCTGGCGGTTCCGGTCGCCGCGATAATCCGCGTCTTCGCCTTGCACGCTTTTCCGGAACGCTTGCCGCTGCCGGAAGCGCTCGTGCCGGCAAAGCCCCTCGACGATGCCGCAGGCATCGCCGGAGAGAGTGATCCGCGCTTGCCCGGCGGCGAGAAGGCGAGCGGCGTCCGCACGTAGGAGCCGCCCTCATGCAGACGATCTCCGCTCCCTTGCCCGACCGCGGAGAACGGCGCGTCCCCGCTCGCGTCGACGTGATCGGCGTGCCGATGGACCTCGGCGCCGACCGGCGTGGCGTCGACATGGGGCCTTCCGCCATCCGTTACGCGCGGCTTCGCGAAGGGCTCGAAGCACTCGGCATCTCCGAGATTATCGACCACGGGAATTTGGTCGTGCCGGTACGCGAATCGGAGAGCGCGCAGAAGGTCAAAAACGCGAGATACCTGCCGATTATCCTTGCCGTCTGTCACGAGCTCGCGCTACGCGTGGAAGATGCGATCCGGCAAGGCGGCTTTCCCATCGTGCTCGGCGGCGATCATTCCATCGCGATCGGCACGCTCGACGGCGTTTGTCGCGCGCGGCGCAAGCCGCCGGGTCTCATCTGGGTCGACGCGCACGGCGACATCAATACGCCGCTCACGTCCCCGACGGGCAACGTGCACGGCATGCCCGTTTCGATCGCACTCGAGGAGCATCATATCGCAGTCGAGCGCACCGTGCTCATCGGCCTGCGCGATGTGGATGCAGGCGAGCGCCGGCGGATCGCGGAGCTCGGCGTGCGGGCGTTTTCGATGAGCGAGATCGACCGGCTCGGCATGGTCCGCGTGATGGACGAAGCGATATCGCTCGCATCGACCGGCCCCGGTAGCGTGCACGTGAGTTTCGATATGGACGGTATCGACCCGCGCGAAGCGCCCGGGACGGGCACCGCGGTGCCGGGTGGCCTGACGTATCGTGAGGCGCATCTCGCGATGGAAATGCTCTCGCAAGCGGGAGTACTGGGATCGCTCGAAGTGACGGAAACCAACCCTATTCTCGACGAGCACAACCGAACGGCTGCGCTTGCCGTCGAGCTGATTCTATCCGCGCTCGGGAAGACGATATTGTAACTACTTCTAACCATCGCTCGCAGGGGACGGGCACAGCTTTTTTAACCTACGCCCGTCTTATTTTGGTGATCCCACGCTCGAGCGACCACTGGACTAAGTGTGGTAGACTAAGGCGTGAGCAAAGTCGTAAATATGCATGAGGCAAAGACGCACCTTTCACGCTTCGTGCAACAACTTCGCGATGGCCAGGAGCGCGAAGTGATTATCGCGGTCGCCGGAACGCCGTCGGCGCGGCTCGTTCCGTATGATCCTCCGCGTAAGCGCCGCTTGGGGCTCGATGCCGGGCTCGTCACCATTTCAGAAGACTTCGATGACGACGACGAATCGATAACGGCGATGTTCGAGGGCGGAGAGTAAGGCATGGACCTCTTGCTCGACACGCACGTTTTCCTGTGGGCAACGAGCCGACCTAACGTTCTCTCGACCCACGCTCGCGAAGCCATCGAAGATCTCGCAAACGAGGTCTACGTCTCGGCGGCAGTTGCTTGGGAGATCGTAATAAAGCACGCGCGTGGTAAGCTCGACCTCCCGCTCGCGCCGGCGATTTACATGTCTTCTCGTCTACGGGCGAACGGGTTTCACGAATTACCGATCGCACAGGATCACGCGCTTGCGGTTGCGTCCCTTCCGGCAATACATGCCGATCCGTTCGATCGAATCATGATCGCACAAGCCCAATGTGCGAGTATGACGCTCGTTACACGCGACGCGCGTTCCTTGCTGTATCCGTGTCTAAAGATCGAGGCATAACTACTAGCGGCCCGTACGGCATAGCCGAACGGATGAATCGTTCGACGGGTGTTCGCGCGGAATCACCGCAGGTATGCTTGCTCCGTGATCATCACCGCGATCGCGTTCTTCATCGTTCTTTTCCTTACGGTCAAACCGCTCGGCGCTTATATGGACGACGTCTTCGCCGGCCGGCTCACGTTCGGATCGCGGGTCGTACGACCGCTCGAAACCGGAATCTACCGGCTCTGCCGGATCGATCCGCTTACCGAGATGACGTGGCAGTCGTACGCCTTCGCGCTGCTCGCTATGACGATCACGAGTATCGTCATCGTGTACGTTGCTTTGCGCGTTCAGGCGGTGCTACCACTTAATTTTCAGCATTTCGGTAATCTCTCTCCCGACCTCGCTTGGAACACCGCGATAAGCTTCGCAACGACGACCGATTGGCAGTTCTATTCCGGCGAAAATACACTGAGCTATTTCTCGCAAATGGCGGTGCTCGCTTGGCAAAATTTTATCGCCGCCGCAATCGGCCTTACCGTCGCGATCGCGCTCGCGCGAGGCCTCGGCCGGCAGAAGTGCGGCACGATCGGAAATTTCTGGGTCGATCTAACGCGCGGCGTTCTCTACGTCATGTTACCGCTCTGCGTGCTGTTTTCACTTGCTTTCGTTTGGCAGGGCGAGCCACAAAACTTCGCACCGTACCGCGACGTGAGGACGCTCGACGGTGCCGTGCAAACGCTTACCGGCGGCCCGATGGCATCTCAGGAAAGCATCAAGTTGCTCGGCGGAAACGGCGGCGGCTTCGTCGGCGCGAACTCCAGTTCCCCGAACGAAAACCCGACCGCCTTCAGCAACTTCTTGCAGTTGCTCGCGATGTTTCTCATTCCGGCTGCCCTCACGCATACGTTCGGGCGAATAGTGAACAAACAACGTGAAGGTTGGATGCTGTTCTGGGCGATGTCGGCGCTCTTCGCCGTCGGCTTAATCGCGGCATCCGCGTTCGAGCTTGCCGGTAATCCGCTAATCCATCAACTCGGCGTAGCCGGCGGGAATATGGAGGGCAAAGAAGTCCGGTTCGGCGTGTCGGGTGCGGGCTTGTCGCTCGCCGTCGCGACGGACTCGACGGTCGGCGCCGGAAACTTCGCGTACGACTCTTTGACGCCTCTCGGCGGCCTCGTGGCGCTCGTGAACATGCAGCTCGGCGAAGTTGCATTCGGCGGCGTCGGCAGCGGCTTGTACGGCATGCTCGCCTTCGTTTTGCTCACCGTCTTCATCGCCGGTTTGCTCGTCGGCCGAACGCCGGAGTATCTCGGAAATAAGATCGAGCGGCGCGAGATAACGCTCGTTATCATCGCGCTTTTGGTCTTTCCGTTTTCGATCTTGATCCCAGCCGCCGTCGCAGCGGTAACCGGGGCCGGCGTCGCGACGCTTTCGAACGGCGGCCCGCATGGGTTCTCCGAAATTTTTTATGCGTTTACCTCATCTGCCGCGAGCAACGGCAGTGCGATGGCCGGGCTCGGTCAGAATACGTTCTACAACGTGCTTACGGGCCTCGCTATGGGCGTCGGTCGCTACGCTGCCATCGTGCCGACGCTCGCGCTTGCGGGCGCCTTCGCAGCGAAGCCGCGCAACGAACGTACGCGCGGCAGTTTGCAAACCGATACGCCCCTTTTCGCGGCCCTTATCCTGGCAAACATCATCGTCGTCGGCGCACTAACGTTCTTGCCCGGCGACGCACTCGGACCGATCGTCGATCATATTTTACTTCGTGCGGGCACGACGTTCTAAATGGCTGTGCGAACGGATGGGGGAACTACTGCTACGGATCCGCGCGAAACGTATGTAGCCGAGCAGGCGGCCCGAGGCGTTCCGCGAGTGGGTCTCGTGCACGAGCTCGGCACGTCGGTGATTTTTGCGGTCGCTACGATCGTCTTACTCGGAATCGTCTATCCGCTCGCGATAACGGGCGTCGCTCATTTATGTTTCTCGGGTCAGGCGAACGGGTCGCTGCAGACATTCGCGGGCCGAACGATCGGATCGAATATTATCGGTCAGCAATGGACGCACGCGCGCTACTTTGCGGGCCGCCCGTCCGCAGCCGGAAAGAACGGCTACGATCCGACGGCGACGGGAGCGACGAATCTCGGTCCGGCATCGAAAAAGCTCATCGATGCCACCCGCGCGGCGATCGAAGCGCAGCGGAAGGCGAATCCGGACGCAACGATTCCACTACCCATGGATCTCGTGACGTCGAGTGCGAGCGGGATCGATCCGGACATTTCGCCGGAGGCGGCATACTACCAAGCGCCGAGGATCGCGAAGGCGCGGCACATCGGACTCGAGCGCGTCGATTCGATCGTCGCGCGAAGCATTCACGGGCGCGAGCTAGGATTTCTCGGCGAACCGCACGTTAACGTGCTGGAGCTCAACGTCGCTTTAGACGGCGGAAGTCGCTAAACGCTTTCGGAGTCGTCCCCGTGGGGTAAGGTCGTCGGTCGAGCCGCGAGTAGCGTTGCAGCGCTTCGGCGACGGTTAGGTGCGGATCGCGATCGAAATAGGGTTCAAGGCGCTCGACCCATTGCGCGAGATTGTCTGCCGCCGCCGTGGCGGCTAGCGCGTCCCGCTCTGCGCGTTTAACCGAGCACGGCCGGAGCGTTTCGGCGTCAAAGCGGGCATGACCGACCCTCGAGCCTTCGCCCGGTACGATGAAACGCCCGATGCGGGCTTCTACCTCGAGCCGCGGCTCGTCGAACATATCGATTCGCAAGCGATCGCAGCGGTCGAACAGCTGTATCGCGAGCGGTTGCCGCAGCGTGGCGACGTGCTCGACTTGATGAGCAGCTGGGTCAGTCATCTGCCTGCGGAGATCGCTTACGGCCGCGTCGTCGGACTCGGTATGAACGCATCGGAGCTTGCGGCGAACGCCCGGCTCGCCGCGTACGTCGTTCACGATCTCAACGCGAACCCGCAGCTGCCGTTCGAGACGGCGAGCTTCGACGCCGTCACCATCTGCGTTTCGATACAATACTTAACGCAGGCGGTGTACGTGCTGCGCGAGGCCGCGCGGGTCGCTCGTCCGGCCGCGCCGATCGTCATCACGTTTTCGAATCGTTGCTTCCCGACGAAAGCCGTCGCAATCTGGCAAATGCAGGATGGGCGCGGACATCGCGAACTCGTAAAGCGTTATTTGGAAGAAGCGGGCGGTTGGGAAGCGATCGAAACGCTCGATCGGTCGGCCCGGCGCGGCGATCCACTCTTCGCCGTCGTCGCGCGTCGAGCGGCGTCGTAACGTACTGCCGCGTTCAGCGTGGATCGGGGAGCGGCGCGATCGTCGTGATCTCCGCGGCGCTTACGGCGTGCGGCAAATCGGCCGGCACGATTCGGGGAAAAACGAGAAATCTCGCGTTCGATAGCCGAACGATCTCGCCGTAGACGCCGTCGCACGTGGCGACCGCACAAAGCTGGCCGACATGCTCCGCCACTTCGGTCGCCTGCGCTCGCAAGCGGGTGGCTGCGAGCGACGCTATAATAAACGCGCGACCGCGTCGCTCCAGAACGGCCAATCGTGGCCGTTGATTCCGGGCCACAGTTCGGCGACGTGCGGGATGCCTTTCGCCGACAGCACGCGGTCGAAACGGCGGTGATCCTCCACGAGCGTATCGTATTCGCCCGTCGCGAGAATCCAATCGACTTGGCGCAACTTTGCCGTCGCCGCGTCGTCGAGGTCTGCAACGTAGTCGGCCGGCGAGTTCGCATAATCTGTTTGGTCCCAATAACCGTCCGTGAAACGACGCACGTCGTAGACGCCGGATAAGCAGACGGCTTTGCTCACGACGTCGGGATGGCGTCCCGCGAAATTGGCTGCATGGTACGCGCCGAAGCTGCAGCCGAAAACGCCGACGTGGTGCCGTAGCGCGCGTTGTTGTACGTACGGAATGACTTCATCGCGCAGATATGCGTCGTAGCGTTCGTGGCGTAACGCGCGCAGCGCCGGTTCGATAGAATCGTTGTACCAACTCTCCACGTCGACACTGTCGACGCAAATCAGTTGTAGCAAACCTGCATCGATTTTATGCGCGAGACGGCCGACGAGCCCGGTGTCCTCGTATTGAAAGAAGCGCCCCATCGAGGTCGGAAAGACGAGTACGGGGTAGCCGCCCCAGCCGAACCAGAGAAACTCCATCGTCCGGCCAAGGTTGATGCTCTTCCAAGTCTCGTAGCTGCGATGCATGGTCGCCGCTTCTTGCATAGGGGTGGGTACGCTTCCCGCGAAAAGCGCCCGCGATGCCGGACACGCACGTGCGCATTGGTCTGTTGTTCGGAATGGAGGATACCTTCCCGTGGGCGCTCGAGAAGGCAATCGATGCGCGCGGCGCTGGGCGAATCATTGCCGAGCCCGTCGAGATTTCTGCTCTGCGCGATACGCAGCGATTCGATTACGCGCTTATTCTCGACCGCATCAGCCATGAAGTACCGTTCTATCGAACGTTCCTCAAAGTTGCGGCCGCGCGCGGCGTGCAGATCGTCAATAATCCGTTCTGGTGGTCGGCCGACGACAAATATTTTGGGAATATCGTCGCGGAGTCCGTCGGCGTCGCGACGCCGCGCACCATTCTTCTCCCGCATAAAAATCGGCCGCCGAATACCGAAGCCGCGTCGTTTCGCAATCTCAAGTTCGTCGACTGGGCATCGGTCTTCGAGTATCTGAAATTTCCGATTTTTCTCAAACCCGCGTACGGCGGCGGCTGGAAAGACGTCTTTCGCACCGAAAACCGCGCCGAATTCTTCAGCGCATACGACTCGACGCGCGATTTGACGATGATGGCCCAAGAGGCGATCGACTTTACCGAATATTACCGCATCTACACGCTCGGCCGCGAACGCGTGCACGTTATGCGGTACGATCCGAAGGCGCCGCACGACGAACGGTACGCGCGCGTTGCGGCGCCCGTCGCGGCCGCGACGAAAACGAAGCTGGAGCGCGATGCGCTCGCGCTCTCCGGTGCTCTCGGTTACGATATGAATACGGTCGAACTCGCCGTGCGAGACGGCGTACCGTATGCGATCGATTTCACGAACCCGGCACCCGATGCCGATCTGGAATCGGTCGGACGAGCGAATTTCGATTGGATGGTCGAGAATATGGCGGACGTCCTGGTCGATCGTGTGCGTAATCCACGACGGTTCGAACTCGGGGGCACGTGGCCGAGCGCGCTCGCGCGGCGCGGCTAACGATGCGTCCTTCATTCACGATCGGCATCGAGGAAGAATTTCAGGTTATCGATCCGGAGACGTGCGAACTCAAATCGCACATCGCGGAGATGTTCGAAGTCGGCAAGTTGCGTCTCAAAGACGAGATGAAGCGCGAACTGCACGATCCGGTGATCGAGGTCGGAACGCCGATCTGTGCCGACATCAAAGTGGCGCGCCGAGAAGTGACGCGCCTTCGCTCCGAAGTCATCGGCCTCGCTCGCGAAAACGGGCTGCGCATTGCGGCTGCGGGGACTCATCCGTTCACGCATTGGTCGACGGTGCCGATTACGCCGGGCGCGCATTACGATCAGCTGGTGGAAGATCTGCAGATGGTCGCGCGCGCCAACCTCATCTTCGGGCTGCACGTACACGTGGCCGTCGAGGACGACGATGCGCGCATCGCGATCATGAACGGCGTGCGCTATTTTCTCCCGCACATCTTCGCGCTCTCCGTCAACTCGCCGTTTTGGAACGGCCGCGATACCGGCTGGAAAAGCTTTCGTTCTAAAGTATTCGAGCGCTTTCCGCGCACGGGCATTCCGGATTACTTCGACTCGAAAGGCGAATTTGGGGATTATCTCGATACGCTCATTGCGACCGGCTGCATCGAGGACGGCAAAAAAATCTGGTGGGACGTGCGCTACCATCCGTACTTCCCGACGCTCGAATACCGCATCTGCGATGCGCAGATGCGCATCGATGAGGTCATTTGCCTAGCTGCCTTTTTCCAAGCCGTCACCTACAAGCTTTGGAAGCTGTACGACCGCAATCAGGGCTGGCGCACCTACCGCAAAGCCTTGATCGATGAAAACAAGTGGCGGGCGGCACGCTTCGGACTCGATGGCAAACTGCTGGATCTGGGAAAGAGGACGGAGATCCCCACAGCCGACCTCCTCGTCGAATTACTCGAATTCGTCGACGATGTCGTAAA
>CAXTIY010000021.1:0-17552 GCA_964244215.1 uncultured bacterium | reverse complement strand
GCGTACGTTTGGGAATTGCTTGCAATTCGGACTTAATCTCCGGCGCGACTTTCTTTGCGTGCTTCGGCTTAAGATGCAGCGTAAAGCTGCGGATCGTCGCACCCTGCGCGTCTTCGAACGATAGCGATACGGGCGTCTTGCCGTTGTAGGCGGCCGGAACGTTAAAGAAGAGCGTCGCCCCATACGGCGGATTCTTTCCCGCGGCGGGCGGCAGATCGGCCGCGGCACCATAGGCGTGTGAGAGCCAAGCCGTCTCCGGAGCGAACAGATGGGCGCCTGCGACGCTCGGCTGCGGCTCGCGCGCGAGTTGTTCGAGCAGCGCGAGATTGTCGAGGACGTGAAACGCTCGCCCGTGCGTGGCAGCAACGACCTCGCCTTGCCGCGCATCGATCGCGATGTCACGGACTTGCACGCCCGGAAGATTGTGCGTCAACGGCTGCCACTCTCCACCGCCGTCGAAACTGACGTACACGCTGCTGCGCGTGCCCGCAAAGAGTAGCCGCGGCTCGCGCGGATCGGCTCGCACGACGAATGCGTATTGATCGTCCGGCAAACCCTTCGTAAGCGTCGTCCAATGCGCGCCGTAATCCGCGGTCTCATAAACGTAGGGATGGAAGTCGTCCCACATGTAGCGCGACGCCGTTACATAAGCCGTCCCGGGCGAGGTATGCGACGGTTCGATCGACGAAATCTGCGCCCACTGGGGAAGCTGCGGCGGCGTGACGAGCTTCCAATTCGCACCGTGATCGGTCGTCACGTGAACGAGGCCGTCGGCGGAACCGGCCCACAACACGTCGCCGGCGACCGGCGAGACGGCGAGCGACGCGATGTCGGGAAACGTTTCGGCGCCCGTTTGATCGTAATCGATCGGGCCACCGCTCGGCCCTTCGGTGCTTTTATCGTCGCGCGTGAGATCGGGGCTTATCACCTTCCACGTCGCGCCATGGTCGGTACTCGAAAACACGACCTGCGCTGCCTCGAGCAACTCGTCCTTATTCGCAGGCGAGAATAAAACGGGATGCGTCCAACCGAAGCGATACTTTTGTTCGGCGGCGGGCGAGCCGGCAAGGTACGTCGGCCACGGGCTGACGTTGCGATCTTGCCCGACCGTATTATCTTGATGAAACAGCACGCTGTAGTATGCGCCGCCGAGCGTCTGTTCCGGACTGCCGGGCTCGGGCGCAACGTAGGTGCTCTCGCCCGAAGCGACGCCGTGCCAATCGCCCCACAGGATGGCGCCGACGGAGCTCGCGCTCGGAGCCGTCGTCGCGCTCGGACCTTCGAACGCACCTTCGTCCTGCGACGCACCGTATACGTGAAACGGAAACTGATTATCGAGTGCGACGTGATAGAACTGGCCCGTGAGTTGATTGAGTTCGCTGCTCCAACTCTTCCCGCCGTCGGTCGTAACGATCGCGCCGCCGTCGTCGCCTTCCAGCATGATCTTGGTATCGTGCGGATTGATCCAAAGGATGTGGTGGTCGCCATGGTCGGTCGGCGGGAACCACGGCTTCCACGTCACGCCGCCATCGGTCGTCTTGAAGACGTCGTCGACCTCGGGCGCGTACGCGGTTCGCGCGTTCTTGGGATCGACGAAGATGCTCATATAATAAAAGGCGCGCTGACGCAGCTTCATCTGCGCGTTGACGTGCTTCCACGTCGTGCCGCCGTCGCTCGATCGGAACACGCCGCCGTCGTGCGCTTGCACGATCGCATAGACGGTGTGCGGGTCGCTCGGCGCAACGGCGACGCCGATGCGGCCGAGTAAGCCTTTAGCAAAACCGGCGTTCTTGGAAATGTTCGTCCAATGCGCGCCGCCGTCGAGCGTTTTGTAGAGGCCGCTGCCGGGACCGCCGCTCGTGAGCTTCCACGGCACGCGCTGCGCTTGCCACATTGCCGCATAGAGAATGCGCGGATCGGCCGGATCCATAACGAGGTCGATCGCGCCCGTGCCGTCGTCGACGAATAAGATTTTCTTCCACGTCTTGCCGCCGTCGGTCGTTTTAAAGACGCCGCGCTCGGCATTGGATTTAAACACGTGGCCCATGGACGACGCGTAAACCGTGTTCGGGTCGGTCGGATGTATGATGAGGCCGGTCGTCGTGTGCGTGTCGCGCAAGCCCGCGTAGGACCAGGTTTTGCCGGCGTTCGTCGTCTTGTAGATGCCGTCGCCCGTATCGACGTCGCCGCGAATATCGCGCTCACCGCTGCCGGCGTAGATAACGCTCGGATTGGACGGAGCGACCGCAAGTGCGCCGATCGTTTGCGCCGTGCGCGGGATTTTACCGTCGCTGATATTGACCCATTCGTTGCCGTAATCGACGCTGCGCCACACGCCGCCCTGAACGCCGCCGAAGTAGAACTTGTTCGGATCGCTCGGTACGCCGGCGACGGCGACGACGCGGCCGCCGAGGGACGGCCCGATACTCCGCCACTCGAGCTTGGTCAGAAACTTCGCCGTGTCGTTTGTGGCTGCGCTTGCCGAAATCGCAAGCGACGACGAGGCCAGGAACGCAAAAAGGATCAACGCGGAGGCTCTATGCACCGAATCTGCTCTCTCGATAAAGGGGGTTGATTCGGAGCTTTCTACGCCCGGCAGCCCGCGCTTTTAGCCTTCTGTTGTGGAGGGCGCACGCTCCGTCCAAGTCGCTCGCGTAGGATCGCCAGGTGCGCGTGTCGGACGCGTGGCATGCCACGTCGCGAATACATTGCCGAGTTGCCGAAACGTGCGCCGCCGCCAATTCCGCCGACCGGACGTTGCTTGAAGTACGACTGCTCTGATTACGTTTACGCCTCGGCAAAGTAGATGGGTTTCGCACGCGGAGATGGTTAATCGTGATCGGCTGCAGCGCTCGATCGAGGGCTTCAAACGGAGCTACGTTTCTAAGGGTGAAGCGGCCGGAACCCATCCTAATGGCGAGAAAGGGAGCGACTGGAGGAGAGAGCATGAAAATAGGCATCATAGGCTCCGGGAATATCGGGAGCGCGCTGACGCGGCGTTTTCGCGAACTCGGCTACGACGTTTCCGTAGCGAATTCGCGTGGCCCACAATCGCTCGAGCAGCTTGCGAATGAAACGGGGGCACGCGCCGTGTCCGTAACGGAAGCGGCTCGTGAAAGCGACCTCGTGATCGTGACTATTCCACAGAAAAATGTGACGGACTTGCCGGCCGATTTATTCGAAGGCGTCGCCAGTAACGTGGTCGTCGTCGACACGGGTAACTATTATCCGCAACAGCGCGATGGGCGCATCGAAGGCATCGAAGCGGGGGCAACAGAGAGCCGTTGGGTCGCCCGGCAGTTACGACGCGATGTGGTTAAAGCGTTCAATAATATTTTTGCGGCGCATCTTTACGCGAACGGAAAACCGCCGGGCGCACCCGGCCGCATAGCGCTTCCCGTAGCCGGAGACGATTCTGCCGGCAAGGCGCTCGTAATGCGGCTCGTCGACGAGCTCGGCTTCGATCCGGTCGACGCGGGAACGCTCGATGAATCGTGGCAGCAGCAGCCCGGGTCGCCCGTGTATACGCATGACCTTTCGGCCGACGCGTTACGCGAAGCTTTGTCGGCCGCGCAGCGAGAGCGTCAACCGCATTGGAGCGGGACGGCGGCGAGCCCGGGTAGTTTCGAAGCTCCGGCATAACGAGTAGCAAGCGGTTCGCTCGGTTACGATAAGTACGTCGATCCGGTTTCCAAATACGTCGACGCGGGCGGCGATCCGAACCACCCCGGTGCCGCGATTCTCGTCAAGATGCATCTCGTACCGTCGGCCGACCGAGTGGTTAAGTCATCGATTTCCCAAGCCTCTGGGATCTTACCGTGTGGGTCGAACCGAATCCGAACGGTGCCTTCGCCGAGAAAAGTCCGCTTCTCGAGCGATAGGGCGCCGAGCGCGACTACGGTCGCGTAACGGTTACGGCGTTATCGGCCAACGTTACCGCGGCGGTCTTCGACAACATGCGTCCGTGCACGGATACGCCGGCGGCGAGCGTGACCGTCGTGCCTGCCATCAACGTTCCCGCGAAGATCGCGTTTGCGGCTATCGTCGCGGACGTGCCGACGGCCCAAAAAACGTTACAAGCGTCGGCTTTATTCGTCAGCGTGACCGTACTGCTGCCCGCGATGCCGAAGCTCGTTCCGATTTGGATGATAAACACGCTGTTGGCATCATTCTGTCCGTCGAGCGTAACGTTTCCGGTTAGCGCGAGCGAAGTAGCGGCCGAATACACGCCGGGCGTCAAGGTCAGGCCGGCGAGATCGGCCGCTACGGGCATGCCGCCCGTGCGTCCGGTCGCGTTGCTATAGGCGGTAGCCAGATCGACTTGAGCTTGCGCCGCGGAGGAGTCGCCTGCGTGAATGGACCCGTCCATAACGACGCCCGGCCCGAATCCCGTCACGGCCGTGCCGGGGCTTACGCCGATGTTCCCCGTTACCACGCTCGCACCGGCATTCGTAACGGTCGTTGCGGCGAGCACCGCATACGTGGCGTCCGTCCCGAGGGGAACGCCTTGCCCCGTGATCGCGTTTTGGGCGCAAGTTTCGCCTGCAATCGAGACACCCGTCGAGAGGGCCGATCCGTCGCTATTGGGAGCCGGGGTCGACGAGAGCGCGATCGTCTGCGTAATCGGGTTCACGTCGGTAATAGCGTAGATGGGCGATGCTGCCGGCCCGGGCGTCGCGATCGTGATGCCGGTACCGGTCGTCGAAACGCTCGGCGTAATAGCGCCGACGCCGAGGATCTCGTAACCGTCCGCGTCGACAGCATCGATCGTGAACGGCACGGCTGCAGCACTCAAGAATGTGAAGCCCGCCGTTTGCGTTCCCGTTACGTTCGTGGAAGTCGTCGTCATCTGCAGCGACGTCGCGTTTCCATACATGGTAATCGTGCACGTATTCGCGGTGCCGAGCGCGACGGTGCAGGCGCCCGCGGTGTTGGAGGCGAGTTCGTTACCGCCGCCGTTCGGTGCGTCCCAAAGACGAAATGCGAGCGTATGCGAACCGACCGCGAGATCGAGCGTGACCGTACACGTGTTGCTCGCGCAGGTAGCGACGGCCGCCGCAACGCCCGCGCCGTCGACGGCGACGGTAACGCTGTTCGTCGCGGGCGAAATGAATAGCGGTTTTCGACGGCTCGTCTTCGAAGCGCTTTTCGACGCGGTTTTACCGCGCGGAATCTTTAAAGAGACCGTAAGCACGCCGGTGCCGATTCCGTAGATCTGGGTCGGCGGCATACTCGGCCGCAACTGCGCGACGGCGGTTACTTCGGGCGACGAAGCACCCGAAGCGCAGCCGGCGGCGAGTAGGAGCGTTGCTGCAATGAACGAGCGGCAGCTTCGCTCGCGTGCGGCGCGGTAACGCTTTATTGTAGAATGATTCCGATAGTCGTGGAGTAGACGATGACGCTACTGTTATTCGTGCCGTCCGAAACGAGAATGGTGCAGGTTCCGCCGCCGGCTTGCGTTATCGTCGGCGACGTCGAGGGACCGGGCCCCGCCGTTGCGGGGAAGCTAACGATTCCCGCGCAACTCGAGGACGTTAGCGTGAACGTTCCGCCGTAACCCGGCTCCGAGATTGCAAGTGGCGTACTCGTCGTGCCGAGATTCGCACCGAGCGAAATACTCGCCGGAACGCTAAGTCCTCCGGCGGCTAACGTAAGCGTTAACGTTATGCTCGCCGTCGTTATTCCGGTTGCCGCCGCGGTGACCGTCTGTGTCCCGGAAACGAGCGTTCCGTCGTAAGCGATCTGCGCGAGGTTGTTCGTCGCCGTCGTGGTGAGGGTGACCGTGGCAGCGCTGCCGGTACTCGTTTGAAGAACCACATGCGTCGCCGAAGACGATGTCAGCGTGATCGGATTAGCAACGTTAGCCGCAGTCACATAGGTACCGGGGCCGATGATGATGGCGCCCGCCGTGTCTTTTGCTTGAAGAACGAGTGGCAAAGTGCTCGAGGCCGTCGCATTCGCCGAGTAGGCGAGTGGCACGAAGCCGAGCGTAGCGAGGATCGGATTGAGCGTTAGGGCGAGTACGTTTGCGACACCGGCTTGAACGACGAGCGTTCCCGTATTGAGTGATAGGGCCGTACCCGTGCCGTTGCCCGTGACGTATGATTTGACGGACCACGCGTCTTGGCCGAGCGCACCTTGCATGGTAATCGTGCAAGTTTGGCCGCCCGCACTCGCGGTGCAATTAGAGCCTCCGATAACGAGCACGCTAATCGCGCCGCCCGTTACGACGGCACCGCCGGATTCCGTCGGCTGGATTGCGACGCTATTCACGGACGTCGGCAAGTACAGCGGGCTCCGTACGTTGCGTTCGGAACCGACTCGACTCGCGCTTGCAGATTTTGGTTTTGGAACGAATAGCGATATCGAGACGGGCAACGTTTGCGGGGTGTTGCCCGTCCCACCGGCACCAGTCGTGGTAGGAGTACCGGCGACTTCGCCGCCGCCGCCTCCGCAGGCGGCGAGCGCCATGACGGTAAGCGCTATTGCCGTGTTCCTAAAGATGTTGCAGACCATAAGTCCATTTCATAAGTCGAATGCCCGTGCCGCCCATATAGTGAACAGCCGACGCACCCGAACGCTAACGTCCGAGATGAGTCGATAGTCTTATCTTCGACACGAATCAACGCTAATTAAGACCGCAGGTCGCGACGATATGCCGAGAGAGGTCGCTAGCATCGCCGTGGAAATAGTAACGCTTCGCAACGTTCGGTTATCGCGGCGTCGTTAGATTCCGGTGCTGCCTTCGCCCGTGTGTAAGCCGTATTTGAGAACGATTCTTTTTAGCGTTAATTCCCGGCACGCCGTCCGTCGCGCGCCTTCACAAAAACTTGGCCGCCGGTCGATTGACGCTGTCGGCGCAAACGCTCGCGGAATTAGACGGGATTCGGGCCGCGACCGTGGCAGAGAGGCACTGATTGCGACGGGCGAACGCCGTGCGCTACCTCAACGGCACGAGCATCTTAAACGCGGACGGATGAAACGTACACGCGATCCGCCGGATTGCGCAACTCCTCACATATCGTTTTGCCGATCCGTTTCGAGCCTTCGAGCCAGAAGAGTAACGCGCTCGTATCGATCAAGTACTTCACGTACCGTGAAGCTTGCGAAGCATTTCGGTAGGGAGCGGAGCGTCGAAATTGTCGCCGACGGTAATGGCTCCTGTTTTGAAGAGATCGCGCGCGGTGCCTTCGACGCGCACGATTCGAGCGATCGGTACGCCCTTTTTCGTCACGATGACGCTTTCGCTGGCCCGTACGCATTCGATCAAGGCTGATTGGGTTTTTTGCTATAGTTCCCAAATCGGGACATCGCGTATCGCGACCCGCGTGGCCTATGCGGGAATGTCGTCGCCCCGTTTGACGACGACTGCGAAGAGATCTCGCAGTGCGGCCAGGCTCGCTGCGTGCAGGTCCGATGCCCGCACGACGCCGCCGTCCGAACTCGGAAGATCGCGAGTGGCCGTTGCGGCGTCGACGACCGTCGGTTTGAACCCGAGGTTAAAGGCGCCGCGAGCCGACGAGTTGATGCACATGTGCGTCATAAAACCAGCGAAGATAATGTTTTCGACGCGCCGTTTGCGGAGTTCCGCTTCGAGCTCGGTACCGATGAAAGCGTTCGGGTATTGTTTTACGATTACGGACTCGCCCTCGCGCGGTGCGACGTCGGACACGATTTGCCCGATCGGCGCTTCAACATCGTACGGCGTTCCGGTGCCCGCGCTGTGCATGATGTGAAAGATCGGTGTCCCGGCATCCCGCGCGCGTTCGAGCAGCTTCTTCGCTTCCGCGATCGCAGGCGCCACGGCGACGAGTTCCATCGTTCCCTGCGTGTAGGTATTCTGCAGATCGACCATCACGAGTGCGGAATCGTGGAGCGTCGAGGGGGTATCGCCGAGACCGGTCAGTTCGCGTAGCGTAATCGACATTAGAGTTCTCCGACAAAGATAGCGCGCGCCACCCTTAGGCCGGGCGGTACGGTCGGCCTTACCCAAATGCACGGCGACCGGTAACGGGTCGCATGAAGTCATCGCTCGCTCGACCAACCAATCGATAGAACGAAATCGAAACGATCGTGCATCAGCGTGGCTGCGACCGTCTGGGTGACCGGTGCGTTCCGATTCCGCCGAGCCGCAAAGACGCGTTTTCGCTGCGGACGGGCGCTTCAATCTCGCAGAGTTCGCGCGATATCTCGAACAGCCGAGCGAAGCGTCTCTCGCCGAATCGCTGGACGTTTTTCCGCCAGGCTTTGCACCTCGAAGAAAACGGCAAAGCTTCGGGACCGGAGTTCTTGACTCGCGTCGCGGCTCTCGGCGATCGACCGTACTATCCGGAGGTAACGCTGTAGTGCATCGCCCGCGAAACCCGGCGGATTACAGCTGAGTTTGGCGCTGTATGCCTACCATTCTCATTACCGGCGCGAATCGTGGGATCGGTCTCGCGCTCGCAACCCGCTATGCCGGTCGCTCGAATACTCACGTTATCGCTGTCACGCGCGAAGCCAAGCAATCGCACGACCTGCACGCTCTCGTCGATCGCAGCGACGGAGGGGTGCGTGCGGTTGAAGCCGACGTCGCAGATGCCGCATCGATCGAAAGTCTGGCCCGAGAAGTCGGCGAGGCGAAGATCGATCTGTTGATCAACAATGCCGGTGTCTCGGGTTCTAACGACTTCGGCGCGATCTCGGTGCAAGAATTGAGCGACGTCTTTCGCGTCAACGCCTTCGCGCCGCTCCTGGTTACGCAGGCGCTTCGCTCCCGTCTGGCCCGCGGCGGAAAGGTCGTCAATATCACCTCCGTGCTCGGTTCGATCGAGAACGCGCGCGGCGACTCGAGCTACCTTACATACGGCATGAGTAAAGCCGCCCTCAACATGTTCACCGTTAAGCTCGCCGAAACGTTGCGGGAAGATGGCGTTGCGGTTCTCGCGCTGCATCCGGGCTGGGTGCAAACGCGGATGGGCGGCAGCGGTGCGGCGATCGACGTGGATACGTCGGCCGAGGGTATGATGCGCGTCATCGATGCACTCGATAGCAAGCACAGCGGAGCGTACCTCGCCTACGACGGCAGCGCGATTCCTTGGTAAGAATCGCGCTACGCGATTCCTTGGTAAGAATCGCGCTACGCGATTCCTTGGTAACGAACGAATCGACGCTCCGGGAAAGCAGAACGTTATTTCACAACATCGACTGACGAGCGACGCACTCGCGGTCACGGTCGACTCGGCGGGAGCACAGCTGTCGTCGATTCGGCATAACGTGTACGGCGAGCTTCTTTGGCAAGCCGAACCAATTTGGCCGCAACACGCGCCCAATCTCTTTCCCATCGTGGGGCAGCTGCCGGGCGATACGTTACTGCACGACGGTAAGCGATATCCGCTCAAGCGCCACGGCTTCGCCCGCAATAGCGAATTCGCGTGGCGAGAGCGTAGCGATGCATCGTGCATGCTCGCGCTCGAGGACGATACCGAAACACGAAAAATGTATCCGTTCGCGTTTCGCCTAGAAATCGGCTACGTCGTATCGGCCGACACGCTCGCTATTGCGTATTCCGTCATCAATACGGGCTCGGAGGCGCTACCGGCCTCGGTCGGCGCGCATCCCGCTTTTCGTTGGCCGCTCGCCGACGGCATCGCGAAAGAAGACCATACGCTCGAATTTTCCGAGAACGAACCGAGCCCGGTTCGCCGCCTACAAGACGGCTTGTTACAGGCGCGCGAGTTCGAGACGCCGATCGAAGGCCGTCGACTGCGATTGCGCGAGTCGCTCTTCGCCGCAGACGCGTTGATCTTGGATCGACTCGCGAGTAGCTCGGTACGGTATACGGCACCGGGCGCTCCGGCAATCGAGATAAGCTGGGAGGGGTTTCGCGAGCTCGGTCTCTGGTCGAAAGAGGGAGCGGCGTTCGTATGTATCGAGCCGTGGTACGGCTATGCGACTCCGGTCGGTTTCGCGGATGACTTTGAGAAGAAGCCGGGGCTGCTGCATGTGGCGCCCGGGCAAACCGAGACGTTGACGATGCGGATCCGAATTAGTTAAGGGCGTTACGTTTTCTCTGCGTTGACCATCCAGGTGATTCCGAATTTATCCGTCAGCTTGCCGAAGCGCGCGCCCCAAAACGTGTCCGCCATCGGCATCGTGATCGTTCCGCCTGCCGAACTCAACATCGCGAACACGCGCTCGCCTTCGGCGACGTCGCGGGTACTGAGCGAAAGCGAGACGGGCCCGCCGGATGATTGCGGCGCACCCGGCATTTGATCCGATGCCATGAATTGTAAATCTGCGGATTTGAAACTCGAGTGCATCACTTTTTCTTCGTATCCGGGCGGAATCTGCATGCCCTTCATTTCGGTGTAGCGCATGAGCGCGACGACTTCACCGGCAAAAACTTCTTTGTAGAACGTCAGCGCCTCTTCGCACACGCCGCCGAAATGCAGATACGGTTCGAGTTCCATGGGCGGTGGTTCGGTGTACTCGGCCTCGCGTCTTTCCGGGTTTCGGCGGCATGGCTAGCGTAACGAATCGGTCCGGGCCAACGTACCGTTGGATATCAGCTAGCTTTCGGGAAGTAATCGCCTCGCATGCCCAAGATCGTTCTCGCGTTAATAATCGGCCTGCTGCTTGCCGTTCCCCTCGGGCGGCTAGCGCTCTCGGCAACGAGCGACACGGCTAGCGAGACGGCACGTCTGCTCGGCTCGTGGGATTGTTCGACCTCCGGAAGCGGAAGTTCGAGCACGGCCCTCTACCGGCGCGTCAACGAAACGACGCTGGAATTAACGATGCAGGTACGCACGGCGGCCGGCGTCACGGGGAGCGTGCGGGAACGCTTCGCCTACGACCGGGCGAGCGGCGTCTGGTCGCTCGACGGCGATAAGAGCCGGTTCTACCAGGCGGAGCACTTGGAAGCGGGAGCTTGGACGGCGCCGGAATGGACGTTTACCGGCACGGAGATCGCGCAAGGCAAAACACGGACCGTGCGCATCGTCTACGCCGATTCCTTACCCGACACGTTCGTACGCGAGCATCAGGCAATCGTCAACGGTCGCTGGACTGCAGATGGGACGTTCTCGTGCCGGCGTTCGCTCGTCGACGCCCGCTACGACGAGGGCTTGCTGCTTTCCGAAGTCCAGAACGCGCCCTCCGCGACGGCGACGCCGCTGCGTGCCACAAACGCGGCTGCGGCCTCGCCCACGCCGCGCCGTCCGAGCGCTGCGCCTACCGTAACGGCTCGGCCGGCGGCTCGCGTCGCCACCCGAAACGCCTCGCCCGAGCGCGCTTCCGGCGGAACCCCGGTCGATCGGGCGTACGAATTAACGCAGGGAATCTGGGATTGTAAGACGTTCGGCGGCGCGGCTGCCACGCATACGTACACGCGTAAAGCCGATGGTACGATCGAATTGCACAACGTGTTGAGTATCGCGAAGCATGCGTACACGATCGACGAAACGTATCGATTCGACCGAGCCACCGCGCGATGGACCGCGGCGACATCGGGCGGGGCGTACGCCGGAAGCGCGAGCAGATGGACGGGCGATACGTGGGTTTTCAATGGCGATATGCCGCTCGGCGGGCACCGCGTTCCGGTGCAAATGATCTACTCGCGGCTCGGCGATCGTGCCTTCCGGCGCGATTTCGTGCGCGTTCAAGACGGTGCGCCCGCGACGTTCGCAGCCGAAACCTGCGTGTTGCGTCAGCGCGCATAAGTGACGCGGCCGAGGAAGCGGGCGATCGCATTATTCGCGAAAAACCCGGTTTCGAAGGCGGTGAAAACGCGGCTCGTGCCGCCTTTCTCGCATGCGGAAGCGGCCGAACTCGCCGCGGCGTTCTTGGCGGATTCGAGCGCGGCTCTCATCGCCGTTGCCGCGTCGCTCGGTGCGAAGCCGTGCCTCTTCTACGATCCACCCTCGGCGCGCGATGCGTTCCGCGGGCTCGTACCGCCGGCCTTGGCGACGTATCCGCAAATGGGCGACGATCTCTCCCGACGGCTCGCGAACGCATACGAAACGCTCGCGAATGAAGGCTTTGCCGACGTTTGCTTTATCGGCGCGGATAGTCCGACGTTGCCGCGCGCCTACGTCGTCGCGGCATTTGCGGCGCTCGATAGCGGAAGCGACATAGCGATCGGCCCGGCTTCCGACGGCGGTTATTATTTAATCGCCCTGCGTTCGGCCCACCCGCAAATCTTCGAACGGATCGACTGGAGCACGAGTCGCGTCTTCGCTCAGACGTGCGAACGTGCCGCCGAATCCGGCGTTTCGATGCAGACGCTTTCCGAGTGGTACGACGTCGACGACGCGACGGGGCTTGCGCGGTTGCGCGCGGAGTTGCTGGACTCGCGAACGCATTTCGAGCGTGGCGAGCCCGCCCCGCGGACGAAGGCGTTTCTCGCGTCGAGAGTGGCATCCGACCGGATGCCGTGAGCTACGCTCACCGAACGCGCCCGGTCGGCGCTCGCCCGCTCGTGCCGGTGGCGACGCGAAGCATCGCCTGCGCGGGAATATCGAGCGGCACGATCGTTCGCGTTAAGAGATAATCCGTATCGAGCCGCCCGTCACGCACCGTCGGTGTGGCCGGACTCCAGTAAGCGCCTTCTGCGGTTAACGTTAATTCCGCGGGCAGGTCGTCGAAAGCGACTTCGATACCGAGCCCATTGCGCAGGGCGCGGCCGCGACCGACGATCGGTCGCACCACGTGGTCGGCGTCGGGAATACCGAGCGAACGATGGAGGCGGCAGAGGCGTTCGAGTTCCGCTGACTCCGTTTCTTCAACCGTCGACCCGACACGGACGCGCAAGCCCGCCGCAATCAACTTCGGAATCGCCGCTACCACGCTCGTGAAATTGCCTGCAGCGCGTAACGCGTCGTTCGCCTCGGCGTCGCCCGAATCGAGTGAGACTTGCAAGGCGAGCGGAAGCGCGGCGAGCGGGCGCAATTCGGCGAGGAGCCGCTCGGTGAATAGCGTTCCGTTGGTGAGCACGACCGTCGGCAGGCGACTCGCGAGCAGGCTTAAGATGCGCGGCATCGCCGGTAACATGAACGGCTCGCCCCCCGTCACCCCGAAAGCCGTGAAGCCGAGCGTCACGGCTTCGTCCGCCGCGGCGACGATATGCTCTTCGCTTAAAATGCGGCGCGGCGCATCCGGCTTCGACTCGGTCAGGCAATAGCGGCACGCGAGATTGCAATGGTAATTCGAATAAAACCAGAGCCGGCCGCCGACCGTTTCGGCCGCTATCGCCTCTGCGACGTTCACGCGAATCCCATTGCGGTGCAGAAACGATTGAGCATGATCGTGGTTCCCGCGAGCATGGTGAGTTCCACGATCTGATCGTCGCGGAAGAACGGCTTCAAGAGCGATACGGCCTCGTCCGGGCGCGCGCACATCGCTTCGGCGAACGCGAAGGCGGCTCGCTCGCTATCGCTCGACGTCGCGGGGAAGGGCGCGCCGTGCATCAGGCTCGCTACTTCCGCCGCATCGAGCCCGGCGGCAGATGCGAGCGTCGCGTGCACTCGCGTGCAATAGCGGCAACCGCCGAGCGCGGACGTGCGGAGCACGACGATTTCTTTTAAGCGCTCCGGCAGCGCCGTCGGGCCGTACACGACGCCGAAGAACGGCATCGCTACTTCGAGCAACTCCGGCACGTGGGCGATCGTCGCGGCGAGCGGTTCCACGTTTTCCAAATATTGCCGCGCGAGTAGCGGCGCGTTTTCACGGGTCATTCCGGAAATCATTCTTGCCACGCATCCTTCTGACGCTTAAACGGTGATGTTATCATTGCCAGGAGCGCGACGTCTCGATCGCCGCGGTAGGCGGGCAGGCCGATCGGTATCTCTCCGCGCGGGTCGCTTACATACGTGCCGTGGAGCTTATCCCATACGATCAAGCCGGAGGACCAATTCGCATTCTGTAATCGTTCGTTCTGCGCATGGTGAACGCCGTGGATGCGCGGCGTAACGATGTAATTCGCGAGAAACCGCTCCCAGCTTTCCGGAAGTCGAAGGTTCGAATGATGGAAGAGCACGGAGGTGGTGAAGAGCACCTGCCAGATCGAGAGCGCGAGCGGCGAAACGCCGATGAGGGCGACCTGTAACGCGCGATATGGAATCGACATCGTCATTTCGCCCGCATGGAAGCGTAGGGCCGTCGTCACGTCCATGTCGCGATCGCTGTGGTGGACGAGATGGAAGCGCCACAGAAGCGGAGCGCGATGCGCGAGGACGTGCCAGGCGTACATCGTGTAGTCGAGCAGCAGCACGGCGAGCAACGTCTCGAGCGCGAGCGGAAGCCGCAAACGTTTTACGACACCGAAGCGCCGCCGTTCCACGAGCACCGCTAGGCGTTGCGCGACCGTGGTCTCGATGAGTGTTACCGGGAGCGCCGCGGTAGCTGCGATGATGAGATTGCGGCGATCGCGTACGCGCTTGCTTTCCGTTGCCGGCCGAAGTGGATTGTGCCGTTCCAGTACGAGAAGTGCGAAGAGTCCTAGTACGTTTAAGCCGGTGGAAAGCCATGGCGGAAGCGGACGAAGGCTCATCGTAACGCTCCGCGGTGCAGATCTCTATCGTCATGCCGACGCTGAACGAGGCGCGCACGCTTCCATCGCGACGCGCGGAATTGCACCTGCAAACGCCCCCTTGGGAATGGATCGTCGCCGATGGCGGAAGCGATGACGGCACCCCAGACCTCGCTCGCGCTCTCGGCGCCCGAACGTTGAGCGCCGCTCGAGGGCGCGGTACGCAACTTAACGCAGGCGCGGCCGTCGCGAGCGGAGAGATCGTGCTGTTCTTGCACGCCGATACGGCCCTCGCCCCGGGCGCCCTCGATGCGGTCCGCCGCGTGATGGCAGGCGCCGCAATCGTCGGCGGAAATTTCACGTTGCGGTTCGATGATCCATCGTTTCCCGCCCGGCTGCTGGCTTTCTTCTACGCGGCCCAGCAGCGTTTTCTCGGCATATGGTTCGGCGATAGCGCGATTTTTTGCCGCCGCTCCACGTTCGAACGGCTGGGCGGATTTCCGCAGTGGCCCATCTTGGAAGATCTGGCGTTCGTGGATAAGCTGCGCGAGGCGGGAAAGACGCGCAAGCTCGCGCTGCCCGTCGTTACGTCGGCGCGCCGCTATCGGGGCCGGTTGTTCGTTACGATACTACGTTGGTTGAGTATATTTACGTTGTATCGCCTCGGCGTCTCGCCCGCACGCCTCGCGCACCTGTACCGGCCGCATTCGGAAAATAACTCGAGCCGCTGAAGCGGAGCTTATACCTGCACCTCGTCCGGCAAGACGAACGTGCGGCCTTCCTGTTTGACCCGGCCGGCTTTCACGAGTTTCGAGAGTTCGAGCGAGACGGTTTCCCGCGTGCTGCCGACTGCGGAAGCGATATCGCCGTGGGTGAGCGCTACGTCGATTGCAATACCGCCCGTCGTTCTGCGTCCATGTTCGTGTGAGAGACGTTGGAAGAAGTGGACGATGCGATCGGGGACTTTCGCAAAGGCGACGTCTTCGATCGTTTCCGACGCATCGTCGAGGCGTCCGCTGAGAATCTTCGCGACGTTCAAAGCGATTTGCGGATCGGTCGAGAGCAGCGCCAGAAGTTCGTCGGCGCGCGACATGCAAAGCAGCGTCTCTTCCAAGCAGATCGCGATCGTCGATCGCGGCTGCGTCGCATCGAAGAGCGTTTCTTCGCCGAAAATATCCCCCGAGCCCAGGACCGCGACGGTCACTTCCTTGCCGTCGGGAGTTAGCCTCGCGATGCGAACTTTGCCGTATTTGACGAGATAGACGATGCGCGCCGGGTCGCCCACGTCGAAGACGCGCGTTCGATTCGGCAGTACCTGCATTCGGAAGAGATGCTGGTACGCTGCGACTTCGCCATCGCCCGTGTCGGAGAAGAGCCGGCTCTGCTGGAGATACCAAACCTTGTTGGTCACGGGCGTATCTTCGACGAGCACGGCCGGCGGCGCCTCGAATGGCGCTAATACTACATCGACGAGCATAACGGCATCGTACGCGCTCACCGATCGATCGGCAGTAAGGCTGCTTACGCGTCGACGATAGTCTAGCGTCCGATTGGGTTCGGACCGCGCCAAGCCCGCTCGAACGGGAGCCGCCACGCGTGCGGTGCGACCAGCTGGTGGATCGATTTCGGGCCCCACGAACCTGGATCGTACAGGCGCACCGGCGGTGGCGCTTCCAGCAACTCCGTCGAAGCTTCCCAAAGCCGCTCGATGCCTTCGGCCGTGGTAAAGAGCGTGTGGTCGCCACGCATCGCGTCGAGGATTAGGCGTTCGTAGGCTTCGAGCACGTCGCCGATGAGTGCGGTGTCGTGCATCGCGAATTGCAGGCTCAATTTATCTAAGCGCATTCCGGGGCCGGGACGCTTGCCGTAGAAAGATAGCGACATCTTCGATGCGTCCGCGAGATCGAACGTCAGATGATCCGGGCCTTGCGCGCCGACACCCGAACCGACGGGGAACATGCTCTTGGGCGGTTCTCGAAACGCAATCGAAATGATGCGCTTGCCCTCCGCGAGCCGTTTGCCCGTGCGCAGAAAGAACGGTACGCCGGCCCAGCGCCAGTTATCGATCATGCACTTGAGCGCCACGAACGTCTCGGTCTCAGATTCGGAATCGACTCCCTCTTCTTCCCGGTAACCGATGTATTGCCCACGCACGACGTCTTTGGGATCGATCGGCATCAAGCTACGGAAGACCTTATTCTTCTCTTCGCTAATCGGCCCGGGCAAGAGTGCCGTCGGCGGTTCCATCGCCATGAACGCGACGATCTGGAAGAGATGCGTAACGACCATATCGCGAAACGCTCCGGTCGCTTCGTAGAAGCCGGCACGATTTCCGAGCCCGAGCGTCTCTGGCACGTCGATCTGCACGTGATCGATGAAATTGCGATTCCAGATCGGTTCGAACAAGCCGTTTGCAAAGCGGAACGCGAGGATGTTCTGGGCCGGCTCCTTGCCGAGAAAATGATCGATACGGAAGATCTGATCTTCGGAGAACACCTCGTGCAATCTCGCGTTGAGCGATACCGCACTCGCGAGGTCCGTGCCGAACGGCTTTTCCATGACGACTCGCGCGCGCTCGACGAGACCCGCTTCTCCGAGTAGCCGGACGGCCGAAAGGGCCGCGCTCGGCGGAACGCTGAGGTAATGCAACCGGCGGCTTTCGCCGCCAAGCGAACGTTCCGCTTCGTCGACCGCCGCCTTGAGCGCCTCCGCACCGGCCGACAACGGTACGTAATTCAGGCTTTCTGCAAAAGTCGCCCAGTCGGTTTCGCTAATCTTTCGCGTGGAGAATCGATCGAGCGCGGCTCGCGCGAATGCGCGAAAGCCCTCGACGTCGAGTGCGTCGAGCGAGACGCCGATTATCCGGCAGCCCGGAATAAAGCCCGCGCTCGATAGATAGAAGAGACCCGGCAAAAGCTTTCGGCAAGCGAGGTCGCCCGTCGCGCCGACGAGCACGACGACTTGCGGAAACTTCGGACCGACGCCCGGAGCGATCTTCCTCACGCAAGCCCGCCCGTCGAAATTGAAGTCGTGCGTCGCGAGTTCG
>CAXTIY010000020.1:0-18535 GCA_964244215.1 uncultured bacterium | reverse complement strand
CGCGTCCGACCGATTCCATCGAAAACGACGCGAAGAGATACGGACAGAGGCCACAGCTGAGCAGACCCGTCAAGACGTACGGATCGCCGATATTAAAGAACGAATTGAATAGGCTGCCGCTGCTCGTATTGCAATACGCGCCGGCGGTCGTGTGACACCGGTCGGAGAGTTCTTGCAGAAACGAAGCGAACAGGACGACCGCTGCAAGTCCGGCGGAGCCGATCGCGTAACCCTTGGTGACGGCCTTCGTCGTGTTGCCGACGGCGTCGAGAGGATCCGTAACGTTGCGTACGGCTTCCGGCATCTCGGCCATCTCCGCGATGCCGCCCGCGTTATCCGTAATCGGTCCGAACGAATCGATCGCGACGATGATGCCCGCCATCGAGAGCATCGCCATGACGGCGATCCCGACGCCGTACAATCCGGCGAAGCCGTTGGCCACGAGGATACCGACGACGATGGTGAGCGCGGGTAACGCCGTCGCCTGCATCGAGACGGCGAGCCCCGCGATAATGTTCGTCGCGGAGCCCGTCTGCGACGCCGCGGCGATGTTCTTGACCGGGGCGAACTGCGTGCCCGTGTAGATTTCCGTAATGTACGTAATGAGGCCCGTCACGAGCAACCCGACGAGGGCGCAGATCCAAAGTCCGAGCGAGGTAATCGTCTGTCCGCCGCTCGTCGTAACGCCGTCCGCAAACTCCGCGCGCGTTACGAAGAAGAAGGCGATCGCCGCGAGCACGCCCGCGACGATTAAGCCGCGATAGAGCGCCCCCATGATCGACGAGCCTTTGGCAGAGCTATCTTTGCCCATGCGCACGAAGAACGTGCCGATGATCGAAGCGACGATCGATACGGCCCCGAGCGCGAGCGGAAACGTCGTCGCGGATTCGAGCGTCCGTCCGAGCACGAGATGGCCGAGCAGCATGGCCGCGACCGTCGTGACCACGTAGGTCTCGAAGAGGTCGGCTGCCATGCCCGCGCAGTCGCCGACGTTGTCGCCGACGTTATCCGCGATGACGGCGGGATTGCGCGGGTCGTCTTCGGGGATGCCCGCTTCCAGTTTTCCTACGAGGTCCGCGCCGACGTCCGCCGCCTTCGTGAAAATGCCGCCGCCGAGGCGCGCGAACACGGAGATGAGCGAACACCCGAAGGCGAGTCCCACGAGCGCCCCGATCGAATCGCCGACTTGCGAGGGCGAGTTCTCGTTGAGCCGCAGGACGATCGCGTAATAGCCGCTGACGGCGAGCAATCCCAGGCCCACGACGAGCAGCCCCGTTACGGCGCCGCCGCGGAACGCGAGGGCGAGCGCGGGCGCCAAGCCGCCGCGTGCGGCTTCGGCCGTGCGGACGTTCGCTCGCACCGAGACGAGCATGCCGATGAAGCCCGCGGCGCCCGAGAGAATCGCCCCGATCGCGAAGCCGAACGCGGCTTGCCAGCCGAGCGGCTGCGGAGCGATGCCGATCGCGAGAAACAGGACGACGGCGACGATCCCGACCGTCGTGTATTGGCGCCGCAGAAAGGCCATCGCGCCTTCTTGGATCGCGCCCGCGATCTCTTGCATGCGCGCGTTCCCGGGCGACTGCCGCAAGACCAGGGTTATGAGGTAGACACCATAGACAATCGCGAGCACGCCCGCGCCGAGCCCAAGACCGATGTCGAGAGAAGAATCCACATTCGCCCACTTATAGAAATTTGTTTCATGCAAAAAAGGCTTCGGTAGAACCGCCAGCCACGATCTCTGTCGCCCTTAACCCCCGCGTAGGTCGGCTCCTTGCCGACTTGCGCGCGTCCAAAGTGGAAACTCGAGCGGAGGCGAAACATGGCGAGCGTTATGCAAGAGGTGGATTTTGTGGTCGTCGGGTGTGGCCCCGCCGGCGGTACGGCGGCGCGTGAAGCCGCTCGTTCCGGCGTCGAGACGCTGGTCCTCGAGCGGGATCCCGTGATCGGAGCCAAGCGCGTCTGCGCCGCGGGGCTGCGGCCCGGCTTCTGCGAGACCTTCGATCTGCCGCGCTCCATCGTCCACTGCGATCCGCCGACCATTTCGCTCCACGGCCCCTCCGGAAAACGCTTCGACGTTCCGATCGGCGTCGCGCATACGACCACGCGCGAGGAGCTCGACGGCACGATCGCTTCGTTCGCCCGCAAAGAAGGTGTGGAGATTCGCACCTCCTCGCTGTTCCGCGGGTATCGCCGCGACGGCGGAAAGACGATCGTCGAATATGCCGATCTACGCAGCGGCGACCGCAAAGAAGTGCGCACGCGCTCGGTGCTCCTCGCGCAGGGATCGAGCGCGCGCTTCTCCGAGGATTCGCCGCTCGGATACGACCGTTGGACGCAAGGCTTGATTACGTGTTATCAGTACCGCGTCTACCTCGAGAAACCGGCCACGGATGAAACGTACCGAACGCTCGAGATGCATTACTTTCTGGCGGCGGGCGGCCGCAACGTCATCGCGTGGATGTTTCCGAAACGCGATCACCTCTCGATCGGGCTCGGCGTCACGGGCAAATGTTCGGGACGCGAATTGCGCGCCGAACTCGATAACTTTCTGCCGAAAGTTCAGGCTCGGCTCTTTCCCGGCGTCGGTTATACCGTGCGTGAGGAGGGCAACCTGCTCTACGGCGGAGCGCCACGGCCGACGATCAGCGACGGCGACGTGATGGTAGCGGGAACCGCCGCCGGGTTCGTCGATGCGACGACGGGTGAGGGCATTCACGAAGCGGCGATGTCCGGCCGGATCGCGGCACAAGCGGTCGCGGACGGGCGTACCGGCCGCACGCGCTCGCCCGCGCAACAGTACGAACGCAACGTGAAAGCGATTTTCTACGGACGTTTACGCCACCGGCATAAGCTGATGACCTTTCTGGAACACCGGCCCAAACGGTTCGACGTGCTCTTCTCGCAATTCGGCCGCGAACCGCGGCTTGCGGCGATGGTTCAGCGCGACCGTAACGATTTTGCGCTCGTCGAATGGGTGTATCTCTTCACCCAAGCCGCGCTCTTTTCCGTACGCGCGATTCGTCCGTAAAACGGCGTGGCGGCTTTCATCGCGCGGCGTGCCCTGCGGCTCGTCTTGGTCCTCGCGGCGATCACCCTGGTCAGCTTTGCGTTCATGCACGCGATACCGGGGGACCCCGTGGCGCTGCGGCTCGGAGACCATGCGACGCCGGCCGAGGTCGCGGCGCTGCGCTCGGCGCTCGGGCTCGACAAGCCGCTCTACGTACAACTCGGGCTGTACGTCGCGGCCGTCTTGCACGGCGATCTCGGACGCTCGCTCGTCGACGCGCAGCCCGTCACGACGAAGCTCACGCAATACTTTCCCGCGACCGCGGAACTCTCGATCGCCGCCCTCGCTTTCGCGATCGCAATCGGCGTGCCGGCGGGCATCGTCGCCGCCGTGCGCCGGGCCTCCGCGCTCGACGTCCTGACGATGAGTGCGATGCTGGTCGGAGTTTCCGTGCCCGTGTTTTGGCTCGGCTTCATGCTGGTGTATCTATTTGCCGTCTTGCCGGCTCTGGCGGGCCATGCGCTCTTGCCGATCTCGGGGCGGATCTCGCTCGCCTATTTCGTGCCCGCGCGCACGCACTTCATCATTCTGGACGCATTGCTCGCCGGAAACGGACGAGCCGCGCTCGACGCCCTGCGCCATCTCGTGCTTCCGGCGATTACGCTCGGCACGATTCCGCTCGCCATCGTCGCGAAGATAACGCGTAGCGGCATGCTCGACGTCCTGCGTAGCGACTACATCCGAACCGCCCGCGCCAAAGGCGTCGCCCCGCGTGCGCTGCTCGTGCGGCACGCGCTGCGTAACGCGCTCGTCCCCATCCTCACGATCGTCGGCTTGCAAACGGGCCTCTTACTCGGCGGCGCGGTGCTTACCGAAAGCGTGTTCGCTTGGCCCGGCGTCGGCCGGCTCGCGTTCGACGCGATCGAAAACCGCGATATGACGCTCGTCAACGGGTGCATTTTGCTGTTCGCAGCGGTCTTCGTCGTCGTAAATAGTTTGGTCGACATTCTTTACGCCGTCGCGAACCCGCGCATTCGCTATAGCTAATAAGAGCTATAACGCGCGCTTTTGCAGTTGTCGGGGCTAGCCTGTTGAATGGCTCACTTCTTGGATGTCGATACCCGCTCGCAATACGTCATCGCGGGCACCGCGTATTCGCGGGCCGAGGTTATTCACCGTTACATTCACCTCGTGAAGTACGTAGCGGGGCGCATTTCTGTCAATTTGCCGCCCAACGTCGAACTCAACGATCTCATCAATGACGGGGTCGTCGGGCTCATCGACGCGATCGAGAAGTACGACGACGACCGCGGCGTAAAGTTCGAAACGTACGCGATCACGCGTATTCACGGCGCCATCATCGACGCACTGCGGGCGCTGGATTGGGTGCCGCGGGCGGTGCGGCAGAAGGCGCGCGAACTCGAGCGCGCTCAGCACGATCTCGAAGCCGAGCTCGGCCATCAACCGAGTGACGATGAAGTCGCCGTGCGTTTAGGTGTGCCGCGCAAAGAACTCGAAACGCTGCAGCAAAAAGTCCGCGGGACCGCATTGCTTTCACTCGAAGAGCGGCTGCCGAGCGACCGCGGTAACGACATTCCGCTCATGGATACGCTGCGCGGTGAAAACGGCGAAATCGGGGCGGGCGTCGAGCAGGACGAGGTGCGCGCGGCGCTCGTCGAGGCGGTCGAGTCGCTTTCGCATCAAGAGCGCACGGTCATCAGCCTGTATTATTTCGAAGGTCAGACACTTAAAGATATCAAGGCGATTCTCGGCGTTTCGGAGTCGCGCGTCTCGCAAATACACGCGCAAGCCGTGATCCATCTGCGGCAGCGATTGCGCGTGCTGCGGACGGATTTAGGCTTTCGCGAGAACGATCCGACGATCAAACAGAAGTACGTGCGGCGCACGCCGCCCATCACTCCGACGGAGCTCTCGGGCTGATAGAGCGGCGCTTGCGAGGCTCGGCCGAGCCGTCGCTGTTTTCGCAGGAGCGACGGGCGCCGGCGCAAGCGGAAGCGCTCGTGCGGGGAGACGGCGACATATCGTTATGGCGCGGCTGGCTCGCGCGCGAGCGCGCGGACGCGTTACTCGCGTCGATCCGCGCGACGACGCACTGGACGCAGGAACGGCGCAAGATGTACGACCGTTACGTCGACGTCCCACGCGAACAAGCATGGTTCGGTGAAGTGGAGCCGGCCGCCGCCCCCTTCACGCCGGAACTCGCTGCGGTGCGCCGCGAACTCGAAGCGTTCACGGACGCGCGCTTCGCATACGTTTTGCTCAACCGTTATCGGGATGGCCGGGACAGCGTCGCTTGGCATAACGATCGCGAAATCGCGGGCTTGCCCGAGCCCGTCATCGCGTCGCTCACGCTCGGCGCGACGCGGGCGTTCGACCTGCGTCGCAAGGACGATCGCTCGCGCATCGTCTCCGTCGATCTCGATCACGGAGACCTCGTCGTGATGCGTGCCCGAACGCAGCGTAACTACGAGCACCGCATCGCCAAGGACGCGCGGATCGCGGGCGAACGCATCAACTTGACGTTTCGGCAACGGCCGTAGCGGTAGCTTCAATCGAACAGGGGTTCGATTGCCTAAATACGAAGGGCCCTTCTCGATGGGTTGGTTCGCGAAACTTAAGACCGCACTCGGGCGCTCGCGAGAGTCGCTCGCGGCCGTCGAAACGCTCGCGGAGCAAAAACGTCCGCTCGATCGAGAGTTCTGGGACGAATTCGAAGAGATCTTGATCGCGGCGGATTTCGGTGTGCCGACGACCGAGAAGATTCTCGACGGTCTGCACGTCGTCGCTCGGCAAGAGTTTTGGGGCCGTAGCGATCAGGCTGTGGCTCGCTTCAAGCAAGACGTGAAGAAGTTTCTCACGTTGCCGAACGCGGGGCTTACCTTACGGAACAAGCCCGCGGTCGTGCTTGTGGTCGGTGTCAACGGAAGCGGCAAAACGACGACGATCGGTAAACTCGGCTACGCCTTGTCGGCGCAGCGTAAACGCGTGATGTTCGTTGCGGCAGATACGTTTCGCGCGGCGGCCGCGGAGCAACTCGCGATTTGGGCCGAACGCAGTGGCGCCGAGTTCATTCGCGGGCGCGAGGGTTCCGATCCGGCGGCCGTCGTGTTCGACGGTCTTTCGGCCGCCAAAGCGCGCAAGGTCGACGTCGTCATCATCGACACGGCCGGGCGCCTGCAAACGAAAACCAATCTCATGGAAGAGCTCAAGAAGATGCGCCGCATCATCGAACGCGAGACGGGCGCGCCACCCGACGAGACGCTGCTCGTGGTCGACGGCACCACGGGTCAGAACGCGATCTCGCAAGCGAAGTTGTTCAACGAAACGACGGCGCTGACCGGAATCATCGTCACGAAACTCGACTCGACCTCCAAAGGCGGCGTCCTCGTGGCGATGGTCGATACGCTCGTCGTGCCGATCAAGTTCATCGGCCTCGGTGAAGGCATCGACGCCTTGCGACCCTTCGAACCCGCGGCGTTTATCGAAGCGCTCTTCCAACCTACGGCGTAACGCGCGCGAGCTTCGGCTCGAGTGCCATAGTGGTGGCACACCGGCGCGCTACGATCTCATCCGGCGCGAGTAGCGCACGACGAATAGGAGTCAGTAACGTGGCGGACGACAAAGCGGTCGCATTAGGAAATGCGCTCGCACAGATCGAGCGGCAATTCGGCAAAGGCTCGATCATGAAGATGGGCGATTTCTCCGAACGGATGCTCATTGAAGCGATCCCGACGGGTTCGATCGCGCTCGATCTAGCACTCGGCATCGGCGGCGTCCCACGCGGCCGCGTCGTCGAGATCTACGGTCCCGAATCGAGCGGTAAGACGACGCTCGCACTGCACATCATCGCCGAAGCGCAGAAGATGGGCGGCACCGCAGCCTTCGTCGACGTCGAGCATGCGCTCGATCCGACCTACGCGCGCGGTCTCGGCATCGATCTCGATAATCTGCTCGTCTCGCAGCCGGATACGGGCGAACAAGCGCTCGACATCGCCGAGATGCTCGTGCGTTCCAATGCCGTCGACGTCGTCGTCGTCGACTCCGTCGCGGCGCTCGTGACCAAAGCCGAACTCGAAGGCGATATGGGCGATACGCACGTCGGCTTGCAAGCGCGTTTGATGTCGCAGGCGCTGCGCAAATTGACGGCCGCGATCTCGCGTTCGAAGTGCGTGATGATCTTCATCAATCAATTGCGTGAAAAAGTGGGCGTTATGTTCGGCAGCCCCGAGACGACTTCGGGCGGTCGCGCGCTTAAATTCTACGCCTCCGTGCGGCTCGACGTTCGCAAACTCGAGCAGATCAAGATCGGACAAGACGTCGTCGGTTCGCGAACGCGCGTGAAAGTCGTGAAGAACAAAGTCGCGCCACCGTTCCGGCAGGCCGAGTTCGATATCACGTACGGCAAGGGTATCTCGAAGATGGGTTCGATCCTCGACGTCGCGCTCGAACGTAACATCGTTGCCAAGAGCGGTTCGTGGTACACGTACGGCGACGTGCGCGTCGGTCAAGGCCGCGAAAATTCGAAGGCGTTCCTCGAAGAACATAGCGATCTCGCCGAAGAGATTGCGGGCAAGATCCGCGACGCGCTCAAGGCCGTCGCGTCGCCGAACGGACACGCGGAACTGACCGCGGCGGGTGCGCGCAGCGACGACTGACGGACGGGCGGGCGCGCCGCCGAAGGCATCGGCGCGCCTCGTCTCGCTCCGTCTGCTCGCCCAGCGCCGGCTTACCGAATCCCAGTTATGGACGCGTCTCGCGCGGCGCGGATACTCCGAGGACGAAGTACGCGCGACCGTCGAGGCGGCGAAAGCCGATGGGTTCGTCGACGATCTCCTCTTTGCGCGGCTCTTCGTCGATGGCCGGACGAAGGCCGTCGGTGATGCCCGCCTCGTCGCGGAACTCGTACGGCGCGGCATCGATCGCCATGCGGCCGTAAGCAGCGTCGCGACGGCCGAGCGCGAGGAGGACGAGCGGCTTGAACTCGCGCTCGAGAAACTCTTTCGCACGCGTAGCGGGCTGAGCTATCCGAGCGCGGCGCGCGCTCTGGAACGGCTTGGTTTTCCGACGCACGCGATTTACCGGCTACTGCGGACGCGCGCCCAGGCGGACTTCTCGGCGGAGGCAACGTAACGAGCGCCTTGGTGCGCTCATACATTGCAGCGATTATCGCTGCGCTCGTCGCGTTCGGTTCGACTGCCGCGCGCGCGGTCGAACTCACCTCGATCGCGCAAGCCGCGGCCGCCTATCGCAATCCCAATCCGCGGCTCGAAGCGATGTATCGCGCTGCGTTGCTCAATACGAGTCAGCAAGCATCGCTCGCCGCCGACGGAACCGCCTACGTGAAGACGGGCGATATTCCCGCCGAGTGGTTGCGCGACGCGAGCGCGCAAGTACGGCCGTATCTCTTCTTCGCCAAAAAAGATCCGGCGGTCGCTTCGCTGCTGCGCGGCATCATCGCGCGTGAAGGCAAGTACCTCCAAATCGATCCGTATGCGAATGCGTTCACGATTGGTTACCGCGTTTGGGAACAGAAATTCGAGCTCGATTCCCTCGCGTATCCGCTCATCCTCGCATGGGAATATTGGAAAGTTACGGGCGATGCTTCAATTTTCTCCGGAGACGAATCGCTCGCGTTCGATAAGGCGCTCGAGACGATGGAGCGCGAGCAAGATCACGCGCGTAATTCCCGCTACACGCACCACGAACTGCGTCAAGATAACGGCAATGCGGGTCCAAATCCGGTCGCATACACGGGCATGATTTGGAGCGGTTTTCGGCCCTCCGACGATGCGTGTAAATATAACTATCTCATCCCATCGGAGATGATGGCCGTTGTCGCGCTCGGCGATCTCGAAGAGATAGAGCGCACCGTATATCGCAATCTCATCAAGAGCAATCGCGCGCACACGCTACGCTCCGAAGTGCAGGACGGCATCCAGACGTATGGCGAGGTGTTCACGCCGAATTACGGTTACGTCTATGCCTACGAAGTCGACGGCCTCGGCGACAAGACGCTCATGGACGATGCGAACATCCCGAGTCTGCTCGCCGCGCCGTACATGGGGTACACGCGGCCCGACGCCTTCGTCTATCTTAACACGCGGCGGTTTTTGCTCTCGCGAGATAATCCATATTTCTATGCGGGAAAGGCGGCGCGCGGCATCGGGAGCGCGCATACGAGCGACGGCTTCGTGTGGCCGCTCGGCCTCGTGGTACAGGGCGTTACGTCGATTTCGCCCGGCGAACGGCGCGACGTGTTGACACAGTTGCTAGCAAGCGATCCGGGCGATCATCTGCTGCACGAATCGTTCGATCCCAACAACCCGCTGCACTATTCGCGCAAAGATTTCGGTTGGCCTAACGCCCTGTTTTCGGAGTGGGTTATGACGAGCTTCGGCGGCGTTCCGGAGATTCCGATGGGCGACACCTCGGATCTCGAATTCCGCGGCGAATGACCCGCCCGTCCCGGCGCTAGAGAAAGCACGATCTTGAATAAGGCTGACATCATCCTCGGTATTCAGTGGGGAGACGAGGGCAAGGGTCGCGTCGTCGATTCGTACGCGTCGGATTACGACGTCGTCGCTCGCTTCGGCGGCGGCGATAATGCCGGGCATACGCTCGTCGTCGGCGATCGCAAGCTCGCGCTGCGCATCGTGCCGAGCGGCGTGTTGCAAGAGCGGCCCGAGCTCTTCATCGGCGGGGGAACGGTCGTCAGCCTCGAGGGTTTCGTCACCGAACTCGACATGCTCGCCGGCATCGGCATCGATATCTCGCGTATTAAAATATCCGACCGAGCGCACATCGTCTTCGCCTATCACGCCGCACTCGATCTCGCGAGCGAAAAAGCGCGCGGGGACGCTGCCATCGGCACGACGGGACGCGGGATCGGCCCGGCCTACACGGACAAGGCCGCGCGTTCCGGCATCACCTTCGGCGACTTGCGGCGGCGCGAAGCGCTCGCCGATAAGATCCGCTACAACCTGCTCGCGCGTTCGAGTCAATTCGGGCAGATGGAGACCTCTCCGCGGGAAGGCGACATCATCGCGCAGACGCTGGCGCTGGTTCCGCGGGTGCTGCCCCACGTCGTGAACGGCGTCGATTACATCCATGCCGCACTCGAAGGCGGCAAGCGCGTGCTGATCGAGGGCGCGCAGGGAACGCTGCTCGACGTCGGTTACGGCACCTATCCGTACGTAACGAGTTCTCACACGATTGCGGGCGGCGCGTGCACCGGTCTCGGCATCGGACCGACGACGATCGGAGGCGTCGTCGGCGTCGCGAAAGCCTACTGCACGCGCGTCGGCGCCGGGCCCTTTCCCTCCGAGCTCACGGACGAGACGGGCGATCGTTTGCGCTCGGGCGGCGGTGAGTTCGGCACCGTTACCGGGCGGCCGCGACGATGCGGCTGGTTCGATGCGGTCGCCGCGCGTTACGCGGTGCGCCTCAACGGCCTCTCGAGCGCCGTCGTGACCAAGCTCGACGTCTTGACCGGGCTCGAGCGGCTCGCGATCGTTCGCGGTTATCGTCGCGGCGAGGCGGCCGTCGGTTTCGAGGCGGCGGGCGATCCGAGCTTGACGCTCGATCTCGAGTGGTACGACGGCTGGACGCAAGATCTCCGCGACTTGCGCCGCATCGACGATTTTCCGCCACAAGCGCGCGCGTACGTCGCCGGGCTCGAGCGCTCGCTCGGCGTACCGATCGACAGCGTCTCCGTCGGGCCGGAGCGGGCTTCGCTCGCGCTTCCGTAAGGAGCGGCTCCCCCTAAGGAGCGGCTCCCCGGTTTTTCGAGCTAGCGAACGCGTGTCGAGCGCGTGACATGTGCTGCGATGGCACGCTTTCACTTTCGGCTCCAACCCGCGCTCGAATGCGCTCGGCAAAACGAAACGCTCGCACGGCGCGTGGTCGTCGATGCGCGGATCGCATTCGACGACGTCTGTGCGCTTTTAGCCGCAGTCGAATTACGCATCTCGGAATTGCGCGCGCCCGTCGCCGCGGCGACCGAGGCCAGTGCGGGCAGCTTCGCGGCCGTCGAAGCGGCCGTCATCGCGCTCGGCGCGCTCCAGCGCCGGCGGCGCAGTGAAGCCGGCCGCGCGCGCTTGCTTCTCGAGCGGGCTCGCGAGGTGTACGCGCGAGCCTCGGCAGAGCGCGGCGCGCTCGAACGTTTGCGCGAGCGGCGGCTTCTCGAATTCAACCTCTCGGCCGAAGCGGCCGAAACGGCCGGCTTCGACGAGGCGAACGGCATCCGCGCGAACGCCTTGGCTGCCCGAAGCAACGAGGCCGAGCGTACCGGGCTTCGAAAGTTTACGCTGTGATCGCGCTGCACCGGCTCACCGGCCACCTCGTCATCGTCAATGCGGACCTCATCGAGACGGTCGAGCGCTCGGACGAAGGCGAGACGGTCGTAACCTTGACGACCGGCAACGTGCTCGTGGTCGCAGAGGCCCCGGAAGTGGTGCGTGACGCGGCACTCGCGTATCGGCGCA
This sequence comes from uncultured bacterium, assembly GCA_964244215.1. Lineage (GTDB taxonomy): Bacteria > Vulcanimicrobiota > Vulcanimicrobiia > Vulcanimicrobiales > Vulcanimicrobiaceae > CAXTIY01. The sequence goes on along the minus strand of CAXTIY010000020.1, from coordinate 7,024 downwards.
GCATCGCGACGGGGCTCGCTTAGATGGGCCGTTATTCGTGGAGCTGATCGTGTTCGGCCGATTACTTGCGGCATGTATCGTGGTCGGTCTCGTGCTCTATGCTTTGCAAATTGTGGCGCGCGGCGTGGCGCGCCGCGGGGCGACCGCGATGCCCGGCGGCCGTATCGTCGCGGTCCTCGAAACGACGGCGCTGCCGAACGCCGCGTCACTGCACGTCATCCGGGTGGCCGAACGCTATTTACTCGTCGCGCGGAGCGCTTCCCAAATCGCGATGCTTTGCGAGATTCCGGGCGAGCAAGTGATGGCGGCTCACGCGGTACCGAGCGGACGGTCGCCCTCGGCAAGCGGCAACGGTGCCTTCGCGCGGCTCCTCTCGCTGTGGCTCTCTTCGTCGCGGTTCTCTTTCTTGCGGCGCCTCGGGCGACCGTAGCGGCTGCCGCCGGGCGTGCGCATCTTGGTCGTCGACGATGCGGCGATTCTACGCACGCTCTTCATCCGTATCGTAACGTCCCTCGGGCATTCGGTGGTCGGCGAAGCGGATTCGCTCGCGGGGGCCCTCGCCTCGGCGCACGCGCTCGCGCCGGATGCGATCGTCCTCGACGGCCGTCTCTGTACCGACCTTTCCGCCTCCGTTACGGACCTTCGGCAGGCCGCTCCGCACAGCGCCGTGCTGATCGTCGCGGCATCGGACGAAGCGGTTCCGGCCCGGCTCGTACGGGAGGGTCGCTCGGGCGGACTTATTCGGAGACCGTTTTCGCGCTCTGGAATTCGGGACGTACTGATCGATTGTGAAGCGAGTCACCGTGCGGAGCGCGCGTGAGGCTCCGGAGGATGCTTCGCGTACCGGGAACGCGAAACAAGCGCCTATGGCAGAAGGACCGGGCATCGAGACGTACGCGAATCACACGAACTCCGTGACGCCGTCTTCGAGCCCGCAAGAAGAAGTGCCGGACGAGCGCGACGTCATTCGGACGCGAGCGCTCATCTATATCGGAATTGCGGCGGCTTCGGCCGGCGTCGCTTACGCCGTCGTGCGCGTCATGCTCGCGCGCGTACCGACCGATCCGACGACCGAACGCATCCAACAACTTATCGACGAAGCGAACCGGCTGCTCGCGCAGCTCGACGAGAAGAAGATCTGATTCGTAGCGAAACGATCGCGCCGCCCGGGCTCGCGGTGGGCGACGTTGTCGAGATCGCCTGTACGGATTTAATCGCAAAGACCGGGCAAGCCGTGGGTCGCTCGGGCGGGATGGTCGTGTACGTGCTCGGGCCCGTGCCGGGCGAGCGCGCGCGCGTTCGCATCGAGTCGCTCAAAGCGAAGTACGCCGTCGCCGAACTCGTCGAATTACTCGATCGCTCGCCCGACCGGGTCGAGCCGTTTTGCGGCGTGTTCGGCGTATGCGGCGGCTGCCAAGTACAGCACCTCGCCTATCCCGCGCAACTCGCTTGGAAACGCGGTATCGTGGAAAACGCGCTGCGGCGTCTGGGCGGTATCGGGGGCGCGCGTGTCGGCTTGCCGATCGGAATGGACGATCCGCGCGCGTATCGCAACAAGATGGCACTGGTCGTCTCCACGGGCGAGGACGATAACGGAGCGTCGTTCGGTTTTTACGCGGCGCGCACGCACGACATCGTTCCGATCGAGACGTGTCCGATCGTGATGCCGCAGCTCGACCGGGCGATTGCGGGCTTGTGGGATGCGGCCCGCTCGCCGGAAACGGCGCGCGCATTTGCGGGCGCGCGGCACGTAATCGCGCGCGCGGGCCGAGCGTCGGGCGAAGAAGTGATTTCGCTGACCACCGAACGTGCATCGGGCGCGCTGCCGGGGCTCGCGGCCGCAGTTGCGGCGAAGCTTCCGGGTGTGGTCGGCATCAGCAACTCGTTCGAACCGCCGAGCGAAAACGCCGTAATGGGCCGCAGAAACGTCTCGGTCTACGGCCAATCCGAAATGACCGAAGAAATCGCGGGCATTCGTTTCCGCGTTTCGCCCGCGTCGTTCTTTCAAGTCAATAGCGACATGGTCGGGAAGATCTTCGGCTATCTCGCGCAGCACGTTACCGGCACGCGCCGGATCATCGATCTCTATTGCGGAGCGGGCACGTTTTCGCTCTTCTTCGCGAAGCACGGCGCCCGCGTCGTCGGTATCGAAGAGAATCCCCATGCGGTGCGCGAGGCGCATGCGAACGCCGCGCTCAACGGCGTTTCCGAGCAGACGGCCTTCATCAACGGCCGCGTCGATGAGGCGTTGCGTTCGAAAGCCGGTGCTCGAGCGCTCGCTTCGGCCGACGTCGTATTTCTCGACCCGCCGCGTAAGGGAAGCGACGAAGCGACGCTCGCCGCACTGGCGCACGTGCGGGTGCCCCACGTTTGGTATCTCTCGTGCAACCCGGCGACGCTCGCGCGCGATCTCTCACAACTTATCGCGGCGGGCTACGTGCTCGGCGGGGTCCAACCGTTCGATATGTTTCCGCAGACGGGGCATATCGAAGCGCTGGCGGCGCTGCATCGCCCGGACGTTCCGGCGTTCGATTTTCAACTCTTGGAGGCGTAACGCCCGTGGCATCGGCCGATATCGACGTCGCATACGTCGCAAAACTGGCGCGCATCGCGCTTACCCCGGACGAGACGCGGCGCTTCGGCGCGCAACTCGGTTCGCTGCTCGAGCACGTCGCCACGCTCGCGCAACTGCCCGTCGACGGCGTCGCGGCGACGGCACAAGTCGTTCCCTCGAGCAACGTCGTGCGCGACGACGTCGCGCGGCCGTCGCTCGACCGCGAGGTCGTACTCGCGCTCGCCCCGGAACGGCAGGGCGCGTATTTTCGCGTGCCGCGCATCATCGCGGAGGAAGCGTGACGAGGGACCGGACCGCCGTCGAAACGGCGCGCGCGGTCAATGCGCGAGAGATCTCGGCCACGGAGATCGCGACGCAGATGTCGGCGCGCGTGCGGGAGCGCGACGGTGCGGTCGGTGCGTATCTCGCGCAGACGGTGGAGCTCGCGCGGACCTATGCCGAGCGCGTCGACGCGCGCGTGTGCGCGGGCGAAAGCTTACCGCTCGCGGGCGTACCGCTTGCGGTCAAAGACAACATGTGTCTGCTCGGCACGCCTACGACCTGTGCGTCGCGCATCCTCGAAGGTTGGGTCGCGCCCTATACGGCCACGGCCGTGCAACGCTTGCTCGATGCGGGCGCCGTGCCGCTCGGCAAAACTAATCTCGATGAATTCGCGATGGGCTCCTCGTGCGAGAATAGCGCCCTCGGCGTCACGCGTAATCCGTGGGATCTCGGGCGCGTGCCCGGCGGCAGTTCCGGCGGCAGTGTGGCGGCGGTCGCCGCGGGCGAAGCGACCCTCGCGCTCGGCAGCGATACTGGCGGCTCGATCCGCGAACCGGCAGCGTTTTGCGGCGTGGTCGGCTTCAAGCCGACGTACGGGCGCGTGTCGCGTTACGGTTTGATCGCGTTCGCTTCGAGCCTCGATCAAATCGGTCCGATTTCCCTCACGGTCGAAGATGCGGCGCTCTGTTACGACGTGATGGCTGGTAAAGATCCCATGGATGCAACCTCCGTCGACCGCGCCGTGGAACCCGCCTCACCGGCGCTGCGCGAAGATTTACGCGGCGTGCGCGTCGGCATCGTCCGGGAGTTCGGCCTCGGAGCGCTCGCGCCGCAGGTGCGGGACACGTACGAGCGCGCGTACGCCGAACTCGAACGCCTGGGCGCGGAACTCGTCGAGATCGCGCTGCCGACGGCCGAGCACGGCATCGCGACCTATTACCTAATCGCGCCCGCCGAGTGCTCCTCAAATTTGGCTCGCTTCGACGGCATTCGCTACGGCTTGCGCGTGACCGGTTCCGATATCGGCGAGACCTACGAGCAGACTCGCGCGCGCGGTTTCGGTGACGAAGTTAAGCGTCGCATCTTAATCGGGACGTACGCGCTTTCGAGCGGCTATTACGACGCGTACTACGTTCGCGCTCAAAAAGCGCGCACGCTTATTGCGAACGACTTCGCACGTGCCTTTACGGCGTGCGACGTCATCGCGTGTCCTGCAGCCGCTACGCCCGCGTTCGAATTCGATGCGAAAGCCGATCCCGTCAGCATGTATTTGATGGACTACTATACGATTCCGATGTCGCTTGCCGGTTTGCCTTCGCTGTCGGTTCCATGCGGTTACGTCACGCCGCCCGGCAGCGATAAGCCGATGCCGCTCGGGCTCGAGCTCAGCGGGCCGCTCTTCGCGGAGCGTGCGCTGCTCGGTATCGCGCACGCATACGAGCGTGCGACGCAACACGCGCGCGCGGCGGCACCTCCGCTTGCGGCGCTCGAGACAGCAGTCGCGGGCACGGTGCGCTCGTGAGCGCGGTCGTCGACCTCTCCTCGGGCGGCGTGCTCGTGAACGGCGTGCCTTACGAGACGGTCATGGGCATCGAATGTCACGTCGAATTGCGCACCGAGACGAAGATGTTCTGCGGCTGCCGCAACGTCTTCGGCGCGGAACCCAATACGAACGTTTGTCCCGTTTGCCTCGGTATGCCCGGAGCACTGCCCGTTCCGAATCGTCGCGCGATCGAATTGCTCGTAAAAGCCGGGCTCGCGTTCGGCTCGGAGATTCCCGCATTCTCCAAATTCGACCGCAAGAATTATTTTTATCCCGACATGCCTAAAGACTATCAGATCTCGCAGTTCGATACGCCGCTCACGCAGGGCGGAAGCGTGCCGTTTTGGCTACCCGACGGCACGCCCGGCCGGTGCCGCTTAACGCGCATTCATCTCGAAGAAGATACGGGTAAGTCGACGCACGCGAGCCGCGACGGCCGCATCGCCGGAAGCACGCACTCGCTCGTCGATTTTAATCGCGCGGGCGTACCGCTCATGGAGTGCGTCTCCGAACCCGATATCCGCAGCGCCGCGGAAGCCGTCGCTTATCTCGAAGCGCTCAAGCGCACGTTCGTCGCCCTCGGCGTCAGCGACGTAAAGATGGAAGAAGGCTCGTTACGCTGCGACGTCAACCTATCGCTTAGACCAGTCGGCGCGACGGAATACGGAACGAAAACGGAAATCAAGAACATGAATTCGTTTCGTTCCGTCGGTCGCGCGATCGAGAGCGAAGTCGCGCGGCAGGTCGCGTTGCTCGAGCGAGGCGGACGCGTCACGCAAGAAACGCGCGGCTGGGACGAGGCCGCCGGCACCACGCATTCGATGCGCAATAAAGAGCAGGCGCACGATTACCGTTATTTTCCCGATCCCGATCTTTCGCCGATCGAGTTCTCCCGCACCGACGTCGAACGTCTGCGTGCGGAGCTCGGGGAATTACCGCAGACGCGACTCGACCTATTCGTCGGTCGCGATAGGCTTTCGCTCGTACAAGCGACGCAGATCATCGATACGCCGGGGCTCGCCGACTATTACGCGGCGACCGTCGCACTCGTCGCGAAGCCGCAAGCGATCGCGAACTTCGTGCTCGGCGATCTCTCCCGCTTGGCGAATGAAACGGGAACGGCGGTCCATGCATCGCAGTTGCTGCCGGAACGGCTCGCCGAGATCGTCGTCGCCTTCGAGGCTGGGCAGCTCAATTCGAAAACGGTCAAAGAATTGCTCGAGCGCTTCTGGCGAGCCGACACGCTCGTCGAGGATGCCGCAGGCGGCATGCGCGTGGAGAAGCCGCTTCCGGAGATCATTGCGGCCGAGGGTCTCGGACAAGTGAGCGATAGCGGCTTCATCGATTCGCTCGTGCGAGACGTTTTGGCCGCAAACGAGAAGACGGTCGCCGATTACCGAGCGGGCAAGACCAAAGTGATGGGGTTCCTCGTCGGCCAGGTGATGAAGCAGAGCCGCGGCAAAGCGAATCCGCAACTTGCCGAGGAACGACTGCGAGCCGCGCTCGGCTGAGAGGCGGCTGCGGATTTTAGGGCGGTTTGCCCCGGATTTGCGCCACCAACGGACGCTCGAGCGCCTTTATACTATGGTGAATTCCCGTTCCGAGTTTGCCGACGACCGCAGCCTCGCCGTGCTCGATTTCTTTGCGGTGCGCGAGGTTTTGGCGCGTCATACGATGACCGATCGCGGCACGGCCGCCGCGCTCGCGCTCGTGCCGCATTCCAATATCGCCGTGGTGCGACTCGAGCAGGCGGCGACGCTCGAGATGCGGCGGATCGCGACCGGGTCCGCCTTTTCTTTGCCGCGCTGCGGCGACGCCCACGACGCGGTCGAACTTGCGGCGCGCGGCGGGACGCTCGGAGCCATGGAGCTGCGCGAGATCGGTATCGCGCTCGCCGCGGCCGACGCCGCCGTCCGTCGCATCCGTAGCAGCGACGCGCCCGAGTTGCAGGCGCGCTGCGAAGCGTCGGTGCCGCTGCCCGAAGTTGCCGCGGCAATCGATCGAGCGATCGGCGAACGCGGCGAGATTCTCGATCGCGCCTCGCCCGCGCTCGCGCGCATGCGCCGCAGCGCCCTGCACGCGCAGGATGAAGCGCGCGAGCGCTGCGCCACGATCCTGCGGTCGCCCCGCTATGCCAAGGCCGTTCAAGATGCGATCGTCACGATGCGTGAAGGACGCTTCGTTATTCCGATCAAGGCGGAGTTCGCGGGCGCCGTGCCGGGCGTCGTGCACGATACGTCGTCCACCGGGCATACGCTTTTCATCGAGCCGCTCGACGCGCTCGACGTCAACAATCGTTTGCGCACGCTGCGTATCGAAGAAGAGCGTGAAATAGCGCGCATCCTCACCGAGCTTTCGTCCTTCGTCGGCGCGAAAGCCGGGCGCGCGCAGACCAATCTCGGCGTGCTCGCCGATATCGATCTCATTCTCGCGCGCGTTCGCGTGGCGCAAGCGATGGACGCGATCGCGCCCGTCGTGGTCGACGAGCCGCGCGCGGATATTCGCATCGGGCGTCATCCGTTGCTTTCGGATCGTGCCGTGCCGCAATCCCTCGCGCTCGACGACGACGTACGATTCATCATCATCAGCGGACCGAATATGGGCGGTAAGACCGTCGCGCTCAAATTGCTCGGACTCTTCGTCGC